>JAUWQK010000132.1 GCA_030611115.1 Deltaproteobacteria bacterium | reverse complement strand
TTCCCTACTCGACCAATTGCCTGTGAAATCAACAATTTACCCCCCACCCCCCCCGAAAAATTTGGGGGAAAGCGTTGGCTTGTCGATTTGACTAAATTTCAGGATCGTTTTGACCATCTTTTTTAAATCGATTGGTTTTGTAAAAAATTCATCAGCTCCGCATTGGTATGCGTTTTTTTTCTTCATTTTATCAGGATAAGCCGTTACAATGATCACTTTTATATCTTTTGTTTCCGGGTTGTTTTTGATCCTCTCGCATACCTTAAAGCCGTTCATATCAGGCATGACAATATCCAGTATAACTATATGGGGCTTGAGTTCTCCTATTTTATATATAGCCTGAAAACCGCCGCTGGCCGCATATATCTCGTATTTGTCCGAGGCCGGCAAAAAGGCTGCTTCAAGAAGCCTGATATCGTCGGGATTATCATCCACTATCAGTATCCGTTTTTTTTCTCTAAATTTCGAGGATGACCGATTGCCGTTTTTTCTTAAAAAATCTTCCAGATCCTGCTCTGTTATCTTACGGTGCCCGCCAGGTGTAACAAACGCGTTCAGCGCCCCTTCATCTATCCACTTTGAGATGGTAGTGCGGGCTACGCCGCAGATCTTGGCGGCTTTAGATGTAGTTATGAAAGTCAATTTGCTTCTCCTGTGTTTGGTCGAGTAGTCGAGTGGTTGAGTATCGAATAATGCGATTTAATCTTAATAATCGTTTTAATCGTTTTTTGTCAATAAAAAAATGGAAGCTGAAAGCTCAAAGGTGAAAGGTGAAAGCTGGAAGCAAAGAGCGGAGAGCAAAGAGGATAGAGAATAGAGAATAGAGTAACACCCTTTTCTCTTAACTCTTTCCTATTTCCTTTTCGGAACGAACAACAAGCAACGAGCAACAAGTCCCGACTCTGACCATTTCCCCACTCGACCACTCGACCATTTCCCTACTCGACTACTCGACTAATTCCCCACTCGACTAATCCCCCGCTCGACTACATCTTCTTATAGATCTTATGTCGTGGATTTTGTGGGATAAGATGGGGTTTAAGGTATTCAGGAATTGATTCCGACTTGCCAAGGATTAGATAAGCGCCTTGATTCAATGAGTTGAAGAGATTTAAAAATGCCCTTTTCTTCAGTGGTTCGGAAAAATAGATTAGAAGATTGCGGCAGAGTATCAGGTCGTAATTGGCCACAATTCCTGCCGGCGGCGATATCTTTGTTTCTGATGCAAGGTCATGCTCGCTGAAACTTACCATGTTTTTTATGGCGTCAACCACCAGGTAAGAATTGGATGATTGATGGATTGGATGATTGGATGAAAAGTAGCTGTTTAGAATCTCTTTTTTTATCTCTTTTAGAGCTTCGGGGCCATACACTCCTGCTCTTGCTCTTTCCAGGGCTTTGCCGTCTATATCGGTGCCGAAGATGGAGATGTTATAGTCATCTATCTTTTTTTCACGTTTTTTTAAGTGTTCTACAAGCGTTATGGCAACAGAATATACCTCTTCACCAAAGCTGCACCCTGCGCACCATATGCGGAGCGTGCTGTCGTTTTTACTTTCTTTTGCGCTCATTATGTCCGGAAATATCTTGTCAGACAATATTTCAAAAACAGCCCTGTTTCTGAAAAAACGGCTGACCTTTATGGTCAGATCTTTGAAGAGTCGTCCATATTCTTCCTGGTTTTTTTCAAGGCAATAAAAATATTCACTGTAATTATCACAGCCGGTTATAGCTATCCTCCTGGCGAGACGTCGTTTAATAGTGCCTTCCCTGTAGCGGGAAAAATCAATGCCATGCCTTGCACGCAATCCCTTAAAGATTAATTCAAGATATCTTTCCTCATTAAATTGGCTGTTCATCTATACATAGCCGCTAAAGTTAATGTTTTTTTCTATAATCATATCTTCCTTTATAACTGCCTGGGATTTACCGCTGTTATTTATTACAACATTCCCCTTAATCTTTACATTTCTCTCAAAAAACACATCCCCGATTATTTTCAGAGAGTTGCAGTCAATTAAAGAAGGAATGCCGTTCGCAAACCTTTTATTAAACATATCTATTTTTCTGTAATATCTGGGATCAAGATCTATATTTATATTGAAACAGTTATCATCTTGTTCTCTTTCCGGGTTTACTATTAGCTGTTTATCGTCTGAAAATAAAAAGCAGTCAGAACGAACAGCCAACAGTTCATTGCATGTTTTAACAGGAAAAAAACGGGATCTGGGGACTCTGATTGCTGTTGCCCCTTCAATAATTGAGATTGCCGATCCCATTGCGGTTTCTATCTGATAAACAGACGGGCTGAGTTCATCTCTTGGATCCAAATGCTTTGGGTTCACGATCATCGGAGGTTTAATTGTCCCATGTTTTTCAATTAAACTCTTTAAAAATCTTAAATCAAGCCAGATGTTATTTGTATTAAAATATTTATAATGACTTACATCCCTGCACTTTTCAATCTCCCTTTTCGGACATTGAGCAGATTCACGCAAAATTAAATGGCCGTTCTTATGTCTGGCCATATGTCCTCCTTTGAAATCAACGGGCATCCTTTCCGAGACCTCCATCATAAAAGGGAAACCTTTCTCGGAAAAAAATCCAAGGAGCGATTTGTCTATAGTGGCGACTAAATTATCTGAATTTGCAATAAAAGCATATCGAATCCCTTCATCAAGCAGTTGCTGAAGGATTCCGGACGTTAACAGCGCTGTATAAACATCTCCATGCCCTGGCGGATTCCACTCCAGGCGTCGATCACTTGGCCAGTCTGCAGGAGAAAGATCATGACGTAAGATTTTGGGAAACTTATGCTGAAGGAATAATTTAGGAAATCTGGATGGTTTAATAATTGACAGCGCGGAAATTGTATCCTGATGAGTACTGAAGCTGTTCATAAGACACAGCTCAACATTGAACTTTTCCGCTTTCTCTAAAATTATTTCAAGGAATGTTTTGTCATCTTTTGCCCGTATTAAAGATTTTGCTTTTGTCATGCCCATAGTTGTGCCCAGGCCGCCGTTTAAAATTATCATAACGACATGTTTTAATGCTTTTTCACCGGCATCTGCATATTCAGGTGCATCTCTTGCATCTTCAATCTCATTTGCATTAACGGGTCTTATATCCTTGTCATAAATAAATCCTTTTTCCTCTGCAACGACTTTTTCATAATAATATACAAACGTATCAATAACTATGGGCTGAATACCCTCTTTTTTCATTTTTGATATAAATGACTGCAAATGTTTTGGTTCGCTCGGATTTTTCAAATAAATACCCTTTCATGGTTCAGGGTTCAGGGGTTCAGGGGTTTTTCAATGAACTATGCAACGACTGAAGCATTTTAACCGTGAACCGTGAACCGTGAACCGTTTTCTTAACATATCTGTTCAATCCATCCAAAGGAATCTTCTGCCCTGCCATACTGTATGTCTGTGATGGCATTGTAAAACCTGTTTGCCATTGGACCAACTTTACCGTTGTTTATGGTTAAAACCTTTTCGCCGCATCTTATTTCACCAACAGGTGAAATAACGGCAGCGGTGCCTGATCCGAAGATCTCTTGAAGCTTGCCTGATTCGTGCGCATCAATTAATTCGTCTATACTGATTTTCCTCTCTTCAACTTTCAAATTCCACATTTTTGCAAGGAAAATTACAGAATCTCTGGTAATACCTGGAAGTATGCTTCCGGTTAACATTGGAGTAATAATCTCGTCATCTATGACAAAAAATATGTTCATGGATCCAACTTCTTCCACATATTTATGTTCAATTCCGTCAAGCCATAAAACCTGTGTATAACCTTTTTTATGGGCTTCTTCGCCGGCATAAAGACTTGCTGCATAGTTTCCGGCTGTTTTGACATTTCCAACACCGCCGCGTATGGCTCTAACATGGTTTTTTGTTACCCAGATTTTAACTGGATTAAAGCCTTCTTTATAATATGCACCAACTGGTGAAAGAATAATAAACAAACGATAGGTATGAGAAGCACGTACCCCCAGAAACGGGTCCATGGCAATAATTGTCGGTCGTATGTAAAGGGAAGTTTCCGGAGCATTAGGGACCCAGTCCTTTTCAATATTCAGCAACTGTTTCAAAGCGTGAAAGAGAAAGTCCTCATCAACCTCAGGGATGCATAGAGCTCTTGCAGATTTATTCAGCCTCGTAAAATTATCTGTCGGTCGAAAAAGCTGAATGACGCCTGACTCTGTCCTGAAAGATTTGAGCCCCTCAAAAATGGACTGACCATAATGAAGAACCATTGTCGCCGGATCCATTGTGATGGATGAGTATGGCTCTATGCGCGGATTATGCCATCCATCTTTAGGATTGTAATCCATATTAAACATATGGTCTGTAAATATCGACCCAAAACCAAGACTGGAATCATCCGGCCGCTGTTTCAATTTATCGCATCTTTTAACAGTTATTTGCACTCAAGCCTCCTCAGATAAACTAATTTAGTGCCTGGACAAAAACTCAGAACACCTGGAATTACAGTCAGTTGGATGCTGTTCTCGTAACTTCTCAATAAGTTCTGGCACCAAACGTCATTCCCGTGAAAACGGGAATCCAGAAAATCCGAAAAAGCACTGGATTCCCGCCTTCGCGAGAATGACGATAAAAATTTTTAAAAAGTTGCCAGAGGTTATTGAAAAGTTACTTGTTTTCTTGCTAACTGTTTGAGTATTTTAAATATTTGTAAATTAGACGATAAAATTGACTTTCAGAGC
>JAUWQK010000095.1 GCA_030611115.1 Deltaproteobacteria bacterium | reverse complement strand
CCGAGAGCTTCTTCTAAAAACCAAACAGACCACAGGAACCAAATGGACCAACTCAACGAAACAGACCAGATCAACCTCCGCGACTATTGGCGAATAATCCTCAAATACCGCAAACTGATCATCACCTTCTTCCTCGTCACAGTGACGACAGTCGCCATTCATTCCCTTACAATGATTCCCGTGTATCGCTCGACCACACAGATTCTCATTGAGAGGGCAAATCCCAACATATTTTCAGTCCAGGAGATGTTTGCTATCGACCCGTCGGGGCAGGATTTCTACCAGACCCAGTATAAAATCCTCGAATCACGTGTTCTTGCCCGCGAGGTGATCAAGCGCCTTAACATGGCGGAGCATCCTGAATTCAAGGGCGTAGAGGAAGAGGCCGGCATCTTTTCGTATTTCAAAGATCTTAAAAATACAACTATAATGGAATCTCATGACGATTCATGGCTGGTTAATGCCTTTTTGGGCAGTCTGGAAGTGGAGCCCATTAGAAACAGCCGTCTCGTAACTATCAGCTTTGAATCAATATATCCGGAGCTTTCAGCCCGTGTTGCGAATGCCCTTGTCAAAGCCTATATCGACTGGAACCTTGGCCTCAGGCTCAAGAGTCAGCAGGCGGCTTCCCAGTTTCTGGATGATCAGGTAAAGGCGGGAAAGCTCAAGCTGGAGGCATCTGAGCTTGCCCTCCAGCAATACAGGGAAAAGTATGGAGTTGCTATCATAAGTTCACAATTTGGAAAAAATAGCGAATACGGCCAGGCTTTGAGCCGGCAGAAGCTCCTTACTGTGAGCAAACAACTGCTGGACACGAAAAACAAGCGCATCGAAGCCGAGATCAAATACAAAAATGCTCTCAAGTTGTCAAAAAATCCCCTGAAAGCCGAAACTATTCCTGAAGTAGTCAGCAGTCCCGTTATAATTTCAATAAAACAAAACGAGGTTGAGCTACTCCGCGAAAAGGCCAAAAAGTCTCAAAAATTCGGACAGAAACATCCCGTCATGATTGCCCTTAATCAGGAGGTCAAAAAGCTCAGGAATCAGAAATATCAAGAAATCAAAAATATAGTATCTGCCCTGGAGGCAAATTATGAAGTTGCCTTGAGCCAGGAATATGCCTTAAAGAAAGCCCTTGGGCTCAGCGAGGATGAAACCATTAGCAGGAACAAGGTCGCCATCCAGTATCAGATGCTCCGGCAGGAAGCAGACTCGAGCCGTCAGCTCTACGATATGCTCTTGCAACGCTTCAAAGAAACAAGCATATTTGAGGAAAACCGAACTATCAACATCCACGTGGTAGATTATGCCGAAGTACCCGAGTCTTCCGTTAAACCGAAACTGAAATTAAATCTCCTCCTTGCCATTATAGCAGGACTGTTCATGGGCGGCGGGATAGCTTTTTTCATCGAATATCTGGATAATACAATAAAGAATCCGGAGGATCTGGAGCGGTATTTCCAGCTTCCCTATCTTGGTCGTGTTCCTCATTTTGATATGAAAAATCCGAAAACAGACCAACCTGAGCTTGTTGTTGTCAATGAACCAAAGTCATCGGCAAGTGAAGCGTACCGGGGACTTCGAACGGGTATTCTCTTTTCCACACCGGATCAAGTCCCCTGTTCTATCCTCGTTACAAGTGCCGGTGCAGAAGAAGGAAAAACGATTTCCTGCGCAAATCTGGCCATTGCCATGGCACAGGCAGGAACAAAAGCAATGCTCCTCGATTGCGATATGAGAAAGCCCCGACTTCATCGAATGCTTGGTATCAGGAACGAGCAGGGACTTTCCAGTATTCTGGTAGGAGAAAGTGAGTGGCGAGATATCCGGGTGTCGACGAATATTCCCAATCTGGATTTTATTCCCGCCGGGCTGATTTCCCCGAATCCCGCAGAATTAGTCGGTTCGGAACGAATGCAGAATTTTATCAATGAACTGAAAGAGGAATATGGCAGGATCATCATCGATAGCTCACCCATTGTTGCCGTTACCGATCCTGTTATCCTTTCCAGGCTTGTCGATGGTGTAGTTTTGGTCATCCATGCCGGCATTACCAGCAGGAACGTTATCGCAAACGCTGTTCGTCAGCTACGAGACATCCAAGCCCATATCCTCGGATCGGTACTCAATAATGTGGATATCGAAAAAGACGGTTACTACTATTATCAGTACTACGGCGAAAAAAATGGCAAAAAGGAAAAACGCAAATTCCCGCTCTCTTTCACTTGAGCCTTTGACTTATAGAATGAAGGATCAAATGCTTCAGTCGTTGCATAGTTCATTGGCAAAACTATAAACTGTGAACCGGTAACTGTAAACGGTTACGTAGAGTAAAACCACGAAAAGATTTTTGGACGACTGTACAGTCAAATACGAGTTTGCGGATGTGGATTTATTTTATAGGGCAAGAGGTGACTTGCCCCCCTTTTTGACACTTATTAACTCTTGCATCCCAACTTTGAGTCATCCTTGAAGTCTTGCAGATTAGCGAAGACTTCGAGCTTGTCTTCCTGGCCCATTCTCAATCTAACTTGACTGAGACTATTTTCCATCCGCTTTCTTCTTTTCGAAGGATTAACGTTTTGCTATTTTTTTCCGAGAAATTCGAAGATGAATAAGCTTGGAGGAATCTGACCTGAGCCTCATTCCCCTCTTTCGGGTCACTAATCCTAACATCAGAGAGTTTCACCTTAATCCAGCTTTTTCGCCTGTTTTTCATAGCTTTGTCGGCCAACCACGCAGATCGGCTATGGCCACCATGTGGTCGAAAATCATCTGCATAGAGGCTGGTAAAAGTTTCCATATCCCCCTGCTTGCCGGCCGAATTTTCCCATGCCTCCCGCCAGCGTTGAAGAAATGCCGATACTTCCTCCTGAATGTTTGCCCATTCCAGGTTTGGCGTTTCAACAACTATTTGCTGCTCTTCCGTCTTTTTACCTTGGTGTTTGGCAACGTTAATAGGGAGACTCTCCCCAGATATTCCTTTGGTATCAATGTCAATTTGCCTGACCGCTTGAAACCTATCAGCTTCAGCCCCACCCTTTGTGTCTGGCATATTGGGTTGTATGTCCTGATATTCGAAAGCCGCGAGATTTGTGGCAACCGAATTATTATCAGAGTTGTCTTCTCCAACATGCTTCTCAGACATAGATATGAAAACCGAATATTTTATATATGCTTTACACAAAGCAATATACTGAAGGGCTTCATGCTGGACTCCAACATCAGGATAATTGCTAAGGACAGCCTCGAAACGGCTCAAAGCTGCTTTATAGTGCTTGCTTTTGTAATAAAAGAATCCTACGTAGAATTCATGCCCTGCAAGACTTTTTAAGCATTTCTTTGATTTAACTCTTGCTCTGTTTGCATAGGCATTTTCCGGGAACTGTTTGATCAGCTTTTTAAAGGTATCAAATGCTTTTTGCGCTGTAGTCTGGTCTCGATCAACACTATCTATCTGTTCAAAATAGCAAAGTCCTATCTGATAGATAACATAGGAGGTTGCCTCGTTACGAGGATGCAGGTTAACAAACTCTTCATATGCAGATATGGCCTCTTCATAGTCCTTTAGTTTGTAGTATGAATCAGCGATTTTCAGCTCTGCAAGGATTGCATATTTGCTGAAAGGATACCAGTCCCTTAATTTTTCAAAGTATTCTATTGCTGTTTTATAATTTTCTTTTTTAAACTCATTCATTCCGTTGCTTGCAAGTTCTTCTATGCTCTTTTCTTCTTTTGGCTCAAGCCAGGCACAACCTGAAAAGACAAGCAATGAAATGATAGCAATTGTTAAGATACGTTTCATTATTTAATACTCGCTATATAATCTTCTGCCGAAAATACAGCACTTGCCGCATCTCCAGCAGCGGTTACAATCTGGCGCAGGCCGGTACTTCTTGCATCACCTGCTGCAAACACACCCGGTACTGATGACTGCATATTCAAGTCGACGATTATAAAGCCGTAATCATCTACTTTTACTTCATCTTTTAAAAAATTTGTGTTGGGTAGTATGCCTGTCCATATAAAACATCCGTCCACGGAGAGTTCTTTTGTTTCCCCGGTTTTAACATTCTTTACTGTAATTTTTTCTACATTGGCTAAACCATCAATACTTGTTAATACAGAATCCCAGATGAATTCGATTTTATCATTGGCAAATGCTCGTTCCTGCAGGATCTTGGTTGCCCTTAATTGATCTCTTCTATGAATAAGATAAACCTTTTTTGCGAATTTGGTCAGAAATATGCTTTCCTGAACAGCGGTATCTCCGCCCCCCACTGCCGCAACTATCTTGTCTTTGAAAAAAGGTGCGTCACAGGTTGCGCATGTAGATAAGCCTCTTCCAAAAAAAATATCTTCACCCGGTATGCCGAGTTTTTTGGGTGAAGCTCCTGTAGCTATAATAATTGTGTGGCTTGAGATAGTCCTGTCGTTTAACTTGATTTTCTTGACAGGCTCAGACAAATCAAGAGAAATTACTTCATTTGATTCTATATTAAGATCAAATTTTTTAACCTGCTCGGTCATTTTCTGGATCAAGTCAGGCCCGCTGATTCCTTCCGGAAAGCCGGGATAATTTTCAATCCAGTCAGATGTGAGGACCTGTCCTCCCGGCACAATTTTTTCAATCAGGGTTACATTCAATCTGGCGCGTGCGGCATAAAGACCGGCGGTGAGCCCGGCCGGACCACCGCCGATTATAACAAGGTCATAATCAACACTTTTCATTACAAAGTTTCCTATCACCTAAATTGAGCGATTTTTTACTTGATCTGCACTAATCTCTTGCGCATCAAGGATTCGCGAAAATCCTCAACATATCCACGGATATGCCTGCAGTTTTTCGCAAACCTTGCTGCATCAAGATTTCAGCACATTTCTTCGCAAAAAATCAATCAATTTTGGTTTAAAATTTTGTTTATAACTTCCTCCAGCTTTGATTTGGCAACTATACCTATCACCTGATCTACCACATTACCATCCTTGAAGAACATAAGCGTTGGTATAGATCTTATTCCGTATTTGCCGGGACTTATTGGATTATCGTCAACATTGCATTTGACAAACTTAATTTTATCTCCAAATTCACCTGCAAGCTGTTCTACCAAAGGGGAAATGGCCCTGCATGGCCCGCACCACGGAGCCCAGAAATCTATAAGCACCGGTTTATCAGACTTCAGAACCTCAGCATCAAAAGTGATATCATCAATTTCCAAAATACCTTCCGCCATAATAATTATCCTTTCTATAATAAATTTTACAATACAAAAGAAATATAATATTGCAGACAAGTAATGTCAACCTTGTCATCAATATCGTCACGGCAACGTCAAAGTCGAGGATAAATTGGGGGAATAACACTATTTCAAAAAAATATTGCCTCACGCAAAGACGCTAAGTTTTATTTTTTGGGAAAATACTTTACTCCGGCAATATTTTTAAAATCTGAATCCTGAGTCCAGATTACGGCATCGAATGCCTTTGCTGTTGCAAGAATAATGCTGTCTGCCATTGGAATACCGTGCTTCAGGCTTAGTTTTGAGGCTGCAATCGCCAGCATGGCTGTTAGATCCACAACTCTTCCTTTTTGCATAGCAGCGGCTGCTTGAAGCGCCTCATTCTCACTTGTTTCCCTGAGACCTAAATTGAGTGATTAGCTGTTAGTCATTAGCGTTTAGCTTTGAAAAATCAAGGTATTATGTTAATTAGAAATTGCACCCAATGGGTGAAAGTTTGTAATAGCAAAACATTCTGTAATCATTAAATAGCTAACCACTAAAGGCTAATCGCTCAACTTAGGTGAGAACAACCTTGAACCTCGTATATCGTTACCGATGGGATAACAAGCGATGCCGTATCTTTCAAAGGGGTTATGAAATGTTTTGCATTCGGTTCGTCTGCGAAGTATGCAAGCCAGCCGGAAGAATCGACGATATTCATATCCTATCTTCCTCTCTTTCAAATTCCGTATTTATGCCTTTTAGGAACCCGCGAAGTTCGGCAATATCTCGTTCAAGGATAAACTCGATCCGTCCGTTATATTCAACAACCTGCATCTTTTGACCGGGACGAAGATTCAATACATTCCT
>JAUWQK010000083.1 GCA_030611115.1 Deltaproteobacteria bacterium | reverse complement strand
TTAGGCACTTATGCCCGCACCGAAGGAGCGCTAACTCGATAACTTTTACCTTTATTAAAGTGATTTATTATTCTGCCCTGTACGGTATTTCTCTATAACGGATATCAGATCAGCAACAGCAACCGATAATTTATCATTGATAATTACATGGCGGTAAAAATCTTTGTTTTTCATCTCTTTTTCTGCAACCTCGATACGCCTTGAAATGACATGTTTGCTGTCAGTCCCTCTTGATTTAAGGCGTAGCTTAAGAATATCTAATGAGGGCGGCATTATAAAGATGGTTATACTGTCATGGTATTTATCAAGAATCTGTAATGTGCCCTGAAAATCAATGTCAAGGAGTATGTCACGCCCAGAGGCTAAACTCGTATCAATAAATTCTGATGACGTGCCGTAATAATTACCATAAACTTCCGCCCACTCTGCCCACTTGCCGTTTTTTATTCTATTTTTAAAATCGTCTTCTGTTAAGAAGTAATAGTCGATTCCATTCTGTTCTCCATTTCTGGGCTTTCTTGTTGTGTATGATACCGAATAAAGCAGATTCGGAATCCGGTCGAGAATGGCTTTGCAAAGGGTTGTTTTGCCGGCACCTGATGGAGCCGATATGATAAAAAGATTGCCATTACAGCAAATCTTTTCTTTATGGTTTGAACAAGCCTGGCTAATTCCCTGATCATTCATACAAGGTCTGAATCCTTAAGAATAGTGTAACGCTGTGATATTGTTTCTGCCTGTATAGCTGAAAGGACAACATGATTACTGTCCATGAT
The DNA here is from genome assembly GCA_030611115.1 of Deltaproteobacteria bacterium. The sequence continues at coordinate 6,030 of JAUWQK010000083.1, read as the reverse complement.
AATCATGGCACGGGTTTTACGCCCCTGGGTTGCGTCTATAAGACGTTTATTATCTTTTGCTTCATCTCTAAGGCGCTTCATTGGAGCAGAATTGGGCTGTACAATAGCCACAATTCGATCAGCAACTACAGTACTTCCAAAACCAATGTTCAACAACTTCTGTTTCATATTTTTTTCCTTTTTATTATAGCGAACTCATGGTTGATAGCTGTTGAGCTATAAGAGCTAAGTTTTTGTGTAACATTTTAGCGTTATGAAACAAATCGGCTGAGGGCGTGAGCTTCAGGTGTGATTATACTTGAAGCGTATATATTTATAAGAAGCTAAGGTGTTACAGTTTTTGCTACTCAATATTTTGGACCTGTTCTCGTATTTTTTCAAGCTCGGATTTTACGGCTACAATTGTATGTGACACATTTGAATTTCCTGCCTTTGATCCCATTGTATTAAATTCCCTGCCGAATTCCTGGAGCAGAAAATTCAGCTTTCTTCCAGCGGATTCCTCAGAGTCCATAATAGCCCTGAATTCTTTTATATGGCTTTCAACTCTTACTATTTCTTCAGAGATGTCGCTTCTATCTGCAAAAAAAGCCGCTTCCTGTGCGATCCTTGCAGGGTCAATATCAATCATACCGCGAGTTAATGCATTTATGCGTTCCTTCAGTCGTTCCTGATAATGGGATAACAAATTTTCAGATTCCCTTTTGATTTGACCAAGAGTTTTTTCTATAAAATCAAGTCGATTGATAAAATCCTTAGCAATGAAATCTCCTTCTTTTTTCCTCATGGCATTAAGGCCGTCAAGCGCGATACTTATGCAGGTTTTTAAATTATCCCAGCAGGCATCAATATCTTTACCGACCTCAACAGGTTTAATAACTCCACCTGTGTTCACCATAAGGTCTAAGGAAATATCGGTGTTTATGTTGAACCTGGTTTTAAGTTTGGAAAGTGCATTAATGTATGCCAAGGCTTTAGGCTCATCTATATCAAAACCATATGCGTCTTCTGAATCATCTATTATCTGTAATTTAATTTCTATACGGCCTCGTGATACGTTATCAGAGACCATGCTTTTAATTTTATTTTCCAGGCAAAGATATTCATGAGGCATTCGCAGAGATATATCAAGATATTTGCTGTTATAAGAGCGAATTTCTATTGAGACAGTTAATTGATCTTTTGTGCTTTCCGAGCTGGCATATGCAGTCATACTCTTCATCATTTTTTGTTTCCATATATAACACACCACGCATAGGCTTGGCTGTTAAGCTTATAAGCTATCAGCTAAGTGCTAACAGCTCGCCCGAAGGGCGTTAGCATATTTATTTCGTACCATTTCAAGATAAGTAAGCATGTTTTTTTCAGTATAGTCAGGATATGTCCATGATAATTTTCTAAATGATCCTTTTTGATAGATCAGAGTGAGATCGGCATAGATACCCATGCCGATATAAATTCTGTGAGCGTAGTTTTTGCCGGTTGCGAGAACAAAACGTTCCTGAAGCATATAGCCTGGATCAATGTTAATTAGACGCTTATCGTTTTTTGAATATTTTTTTTCGATTTTGTTTGTAATGATTTTTATTTCCGGCAGAGAACTCTGTTCAATGAGAGATTTAAATGCAAGAACTCGTCTGAAAAGTGGAGAACCCATTTCAGGTTCGTAATAGCTGGTATAGTTAAAAGGCAGCCACTGACTAACCATGTCAATAGAGCCGATTTTTTCAACAAGTTCCGTTACAACCGGAACAATAAGGCTCTTTTCCTTCATAAAGAGCCCTACAACAAGTTTAGCAGGTTTAGGGCTTTGGGGTATACTCATTTTTTTAAGGTTCGATGCTTTTTGCCTCATCAATGAGCATAATAGGGATATCATCTCTTATTTCGTATAAAAGTTTACAATTATCACATATAAGCCCGTCATTTGTATCGTTAATATATATATCGCCTTTACACTTTGGACATGCAAGTATATTGAGAAGTTCTTCACTTAACGCCATGATTGCTTTCCTTGTATTAGTTGATGCGGATAAAACAAATATGGTAACAACTCAGGTGGATAGACTGAAGGCTGAAGACCGTTAGGAAAAAGCGCAGATTTAAGCCATGTTTGGTGTAACAATCAGATGTTTCCGCTAAAGTACGGCAATCGTGCTCTTCTGACCCCTTCAGCCTTCAGCCTTCAGCCTAAACAGCTTCAGCTTGACTACGTGAGTAGTCACCAAATATGAAACTATTCAGGTTGTCAGGTTCACGGTTGGTTGCCTTAATATTTTCGAAAGGTTCAATTTTTCATCGCTCTCTAACCTTGAACCCTTGAACTGTGAACCTGAGTAGTTACGATTTTTTTATAACAGATAATAAAAAGTTTGCCAAGCAGGTTACATATATAATCAATTTTTCCCCTGAAGAATTTTGCTTACAGTCTTTATATCTTCCGGACGGTCAACACCTATACTTATATGATTTGTTATTACAACATGTATAGGAATTCCGTTTTCAAGCAGACGTAGCTGTTCTAGTTTTTCAATGGCCTCAAGACGGCTTTGACCAAGAATAACAAATTGTCTTAAAATCCTCATGCGGAAGGCATACAAACCGATGTGACCATACAGCTCGTCTTCCTTGCCATCGCGGCTTGCAGGCACAGGCAAGCGTGAAAAATATAGAGCCTTATGATTTTTAGCAAAGACTACCTTGACAAGATCGGGATTTTCAGCTTCCTTTGGATTAATTTTTCTTGCAAGAGTTGTCACATGCATATCATATGATTCAAAGGGTTGAACAAGCTCGCTAAGCATAGCGGGGTCAAGGGTGGGCTCGTCTCCCTGTATGTTAACAACAACCGCATCTTCTGGTACGCCTATTCTTTCTGCTGCTTCCAGTACGCGGTCGGTTCCGCTTGTGTGGTCATTGCGCGTCATAATTACAGGCACGTTCAGTTCTTTTGCCTTCGAGGCTATCCGGTCATCATCTGTTGCTATCACGACTTGAGACAGCTCCGGACACTTTTTGGCGCGCTCATAAACATGCCAGAACATTGGTTTCTCAAGTATCATGGCCAGCGGTTTCCCATTAAAGCGCTCAGAAGCATAACGTGCAGGGATTATGCCATAAAATTTTGGGAGGTTATTCATTTCAGGAAAGTGCCTTATGTTTTTTATTGTAAAAGCTCATCTGTCTAAAGGTCTTTTTAATAAGTGAACTATTATTTTTTATTTAGAATTTCCGTTATAATGCTGCAAGCATGGGCTGTACCACCCTGACGGTTTTTTAGATACATGAGAGCCTTGTTAATCACATCTTCATGTGAAGGCGGCTCCTTTGTATTTTCTATCAGAATATCAGCAACCTGCTTCCAGTTCAAAGCAATACGTACAAGGCCCTGGTTTACTATTTCGTTTCCTATCCAGTAAAAGTTATCCCAGTAGGGGCCTATAACGGGAATAACTCCGCCAGTTAAAGCTTCCAGAAAATTTTGTCCACCTAAAGGCGCAAGACTTCCGCCTACAAAAGCGGCATTTGAATGCCTGTATGCAAAATTCAGCTCACCAAACGTATCCCATAAAATGATTGCGCCAGAAGGAACAAGAGTTTCCGCATTTGATCGCAATATAAAGGGAATTGACAGGCGGCTTAAGGTATGTCTCCAGTGTTTTATCCTTTGAAGATGTCTTGGAAACAAACCAATAACTGTATTGGGTTGCCTGCGTCGTATATCAAGGATAATTTTTTCAACTTTTGCTTCCTCTTCGCGTCCGACAGATCCAAGAATTATTAAGTATGTGTCAGGAGCGATAATTTTTTCAAGGGGGGCTGCTTTCTGGGAAAAGTTTTCTGTATAGCCTAAACGGTCGAATTTTATATTCGGCATAACAGTTACGTTTTTAGGACCAAATAATTTGGCAAATCGACCTGCATCATCTTCAGATATGGCAAAAATTTTATCCGGCCATAGAGCGCGCCATAATGAAGGCCAGACAAGACATCTCTTTAAACTTTTTTCAGTTATTCTGCCGTTTATAATAATTACTGTACAATCATGTTGTTTTAGCGCATACAAAAGGCCAGGCCAAATTTCAGATTCCAGGAGTACCATAATTTTGGGACAAACCTGCCTTACAGCTTTTTTCATAATAGACGGCTTATCAAAAGGAAAGTACGTCACAGATACACTTATTTCTCGGTTCTCATTGAGAATATTTATAATTGATTGTTTAAGGATTTCTAATCCCTGCTGAGTGTTGGTCGTTACTATAACTTTGATTGGATATGACGGCCTTAAATTTTCCAGGATTTCACATGCCAGATATGATTCACCGACTGATGCGGCTTGAATCCACAAATCAGCTTTTGGCAACTTTTTTTTAAGTGTCCTTTGCTCATATCCGTCAGCAAGACATTTGTTTAATCTAAGTGCCGGTATAACTATTTTCCAGGCTAAGTCATAAAGCCATAAAAAAGTTTTTATTGCTGATCTTTGCGAAATGGGTTTTTCTCCTGAGCTTAAAAAATTGTAAAAATTTATGATATAAAAAAACCAAAATATAAAACAAATATAGTAATGTCAATGCAGATTGGAAAAGACGCAAAGAAGATTGACATGCATTATTGAAATTAATAGTGTGTCAAAAAGCCTTAAGCAGCACTTAATACTGCCAGGCGTTGGCGGCAAAACTTTAATATCGTATTGTCAAAGGCAAGAATGTGAAAGTTGCACTTGTATGTAAAAAATATTCTCTGCAAGAGGGTGGTCTTGAAAGATATACATATTTTTTAAGCCGCGAATTGATTCGCGCAGGCCACGAGGTACATATCTTTGCCAATAGCTGGCAGGAGGAACCAGGTGTCATTATTCATCGTGTGCCGGTGATTTGCCTGTCTTCTCCTGCTAAGAATCTCTCCTTTGCCTTTTTTACAAACCGGGCTCTGTCGAAAATGCAATTCGACATAATTCACAGCATGGAAAGAATTTTTTATCAGGACATATTCAGGGTTTCAGATGGCATTAATCCTGTCCAGATGCAGCAAAAATATCCCCACCCTGTTGTTCGCTTTATTAAAAAGATTGGTCCCAGACGGATAGCTCTGAGTTATTTGGAACACAGAATATTTGTGGATAAAGGGTGTAAAATCGTCATGACTAATTCCGAGCTTGTCAAAAGAAATATTATTGAGCATTACAGGGTGGATCCTGAAAACATAGTTGTAATTTACAATGGGGTAGATACATCAAGATTTAATCCCAGGGTAAAAGAGAAGTTCAGAAGTTCTTTAAGGGAAAAGTACGGCATAAAAAAAGAAGAATTAGTCCTTATCTTTGTATCAAATGATTTTAAGCTAAAAAGGCTTGATTTGGTTTTAGAAGCCATGTCTTTTTTGAAAAATAATAAAATCAGGCTTTTTGTCATAGGAGCAGATAAGCATAGAACATACCGGAGATGGGCTGATAACAATGGCCTGGGCAAACAGGTTTTATTCCTTGGGCCCAAAAGTAATATAGAAAAATATTATGCCGGCAGTGATATATTTGTTTTACCTACGCTTTATGATGCCTTTGCAAATGTCTGCCTGGAAGCGATGGCCTGTGGCTTGCCTGTAATTACCACCGATTCCAATGGGGCGGCAGACCTTATCAGTGATAATGAAAATGGTTATATACTTAAAACACAAAAGGCAGATGAATTAGCTGCCGGAATAAATGCCCTTGAGCCGCTGTCGAACAGGACAAGGATGGGAGATAATGCGGCTGCAAAGGCAGCATGTTTTACAATGGAAAAACATGTAACAAAAGTACTGAAACTTTACGAAAGAGTCAGGTCTAAAGGCCAGGTATGAAGGACTTTTCTTCACAGATTGAATGCATAAAAAAAGATCATCTGGTATTTAATAAAGATTATCTGGAAGTATTGGATAATATGCATTTTGATTCTTTTGAGTCTGTCTGGAAAAACCAGGGCGGCGAAACCATAAAAAAAATAAAAGCAAGGTCTGTAATACGTTTTGAAATTCAAACCGATAGCGGCA
>JAUWQK010000016.1 GCA_030611115.1 Deltaproteobacteria bacterium | reverse complement strand
AAAGCGCGAAAGTCGGGATAGGTTGATATCGGCTGGAGAAAAAAATTTAAGCCCCGTACTGGCTCCAAGGGTAACATTATTCCCAAATGCGTTTACCAAGTTATTTTTTACCGAGCCCTTACAAACCCTAAAGTATAGTATAACCTGGGCCATCGCCACCCTCCGGGCATGTCCAGGTAATATTCCTGAACGGATCCTTGATCTCGCAAGTTTTGCAGTGAAGGCAGTTGGCTGGGTTAAGCTTAAGTCGTCTTTGAGAAGTCTTTTCGTCTATTTCAATTTCGTAAACATTACCTGGACAAAATTTAGTGCAGGGGCATTGATAATTTGTGTAGCATTGATTAACACATAAATTCTTATCATGAACTATAATGTGACACGGCTGGTCCTCCCTGTGCATGGTTTTTGAAAGATAAACACCTGTAAGTTTATCTACATACAAAACACCATCAAAGACCTTTTTGTCCAAATTTTTCCCGGCATGCCCACCATTTTCTGCAATCCTTAATGTTTTGCAATCTTCTTCAATAGGCATATTATCATATATACCCCGTCCTTTTGTGAAATATTGAGCTCCAAGAAGTATAAATTTAAACAATCCGCTTTTCGAAAGAGCCTGTGAAAAATTTCTTCCTTCAAAAATTTCTTCCTTTACCCAGCTTTTTTCAAATAATTCATGATAATGACCGAGAGTCTTCTGAGTAAAGCTGTTCTTTTCAATAGATTCCACAATCGCTTCTGCTGCCAGCATGCCGGACTTCATAGATACATGGATACCTTTAAGTCCTGGAGTATTATGTATTGAAGCGCAGCCCCCGATAAATACTCCACCATCGACAGAGAGCACCGGCATTGTAAAATATCCTCCAGTAGGAACAGTCCTTGCGCCTTGTTCTATTACTTTGCCGTTCTTAATAATATTTGCCACAAAAGGATGTCGCTTGAATTTTATGAATTCTTCGTAAGGATCAAGCATTGGGTCCCTGTAGGATAGCGCTGTAAGAAATCCTATGGAAACCTTGTTGTCTTTCATTTCATAAATAAATCCACCACCCGGTGTATTAATGCCTAATGGATAACCGCAAGTATGAATATCGTTGCCTTTGCTGGTTGTAAAATAGTTTTTTTCAGGAAGCTGTATAACTTCTTTAATCCCGGTTTCAAAAACCTGCGGCATCTTCCCGGAAAAAACATCAAGCTTTTCCTCAATATCTCTGAGGAGACTTCCCTTTGAGCCTTCTCCCAAAACAGTAACTTTAGCCAGCAAATCTATTCCTGGTTCAAAATTGCCTTTTGGGGCACCGTCCTTTCCAAGTCCTTTATCACCTGTGCGAACTCCGGTTATTGTCTTTTGATCTAAGGCATAAAGAATCTCTTTCCCTGCAAAACCCGGGAATATATTTACCCCAAGTTCTTCTGCTATGCCCGCAAGCCACTTTGTAAATTTAGATAGACTGATAATAAAGAAATTTTTGTTGTGCATGTATCTTGGTATAACAGGCAGATGATAATATTTATTCTTTGTCAGGAAGTAAAATTCGTCATTCCTTACCGTTTTTTCAATTGGACAGCCTCTTTGCAGAAAATCAGGTACAAGCTCTTTTAATGCAATGGGATTTAAAACAGCTCCGCTCAAAGCATTTGATCCTATATCCGATCCTTTTTCAATGAGAGCCACTTCAAGATTTATATCTTTTTCTCTTGCAATCTGCATCAATCTTATTGCGCCCGCAAGGCTTGCAGGGCCACCTCCAACAAACAGCACATCAAATTCGATCTTTTCGCGTTCAGTGTTCATTTTTTTTACCCTATATTTATATGTCAGAGAAAAACGTCTTTTTGACCTGGATTCTTTACATTTATAGATACTTATGGGTTGATTCATAAATCGTATAAATTTTATTTATATCATGATAACCGTTTTTTGTAAACAAAACAGAAGGCAAAAATCAGCGCTCATTCAAATTACCACCCCCACCCAGAGGAGGTGGCTTGCTTACATTAGTCCTCAAAGGTACCCTGATAGACTACTAAGTGCCTAAAATGCCTAAAGTGAGCTAAAGTGCCTAAAGTTGTTGTACGCCTTCGGCGTGCTGATTGATAAACAAAGCCGGAAAGATCTTCAATCGCAAAAACCTCGAAATAGCTCGCTATTACTCGTATTTTGCTCAATCAGATCGACCAAACCCAACCTAAATATGAGCGCCAATTCTGCGAACTTATTTTTGAGTGAACCCTTATTATATTGACAATGCACTAAATATTGTCTTATTATTTTTATTTATATTTATGCTTTTAGGTAGCCGTGAACGCTTATGATTTTAGATTGTTTTTTAGATGAAGTTATCTTGTCCTCGTTCCTAAAATATAAAGAATTGTTATGTTAAAAATCTTGTTAATAGATGATGAAGCTGGCATCAGGAAACTACTGAGCATATCGCTTAGAAGTGAGGGTTATGATGTTATAACAGCGAAAAACGGAAAGCGCGGAATTGAGCTTTTTGAACAACAAGCCCCTTCTATTGTTTTGACGGATATAAAAATGCCGGGAACAGATGGTATGGGTGTTTTAAGAAGGATCAAAGAGATAAATCCGGAGACAGAGGTTATTGTGATAACAGGCGATGGTGATATGAAGCTTGCTGTAAAATCATTACAGCTTGATGCATCTGATTTTATTACAAAACCTATTAGTAAAGAAGCCCTTTCAGTTGCATTAAAACGCGCTGAAGAGAAATTGAAAATCAAAAAAAGACTCAAGAATTATACCTACAATCTTGAAAAAGCTGTAAAAGAAAAAACCGGAGAACTTGAAAAATCATACAAGGAAATGGAATCTCTTTGCGATATAACCCGCAAGATCAGTGAGAAAAAATCCCTTGGAGAGGCGTTTGATTTTATAATCGACCAAACCAAAAATATACTCTCTTTTGAAGAGATAGCCCCACTTATTCTTAATAAAGAGAAAAAAGGATTTGTTAAGGTTAATGGGTACAAAGATCTGAATATTGAAGACAGGGAAGGCCTTGTCTCGGCTATTGCATTGATGCGTCATCCCATGAATATTGATGAACTTAGAGATAGTGGATATCCCTGGTTGAAAAGCTTTGACGGCTATGAGTCGCTCTCACTTGTTCCGATAATTAAGGAAGATGAGGTTGTTGGGGTGGTAATTTTGCTTGCCTCTGACCATATTGTTTTTTCCGGAAAAGATTTACGCTTTTTCTATCTTATGCTTTCACAGGTTGCAGGCATTATAAGAAGAATTGCCCTGAACAACGAAAAAATGAAGGAGCTGGAAAATAAGGTCAAAATGTTTTCAGGCTATGGAGGTATTGTCGGAAGAGATCATAAAATGCGGCAGCTCTATAAGTTGATTTTGGATATAGCTCCTACCGATGCAACTGTGATGATTCAGGGAGAGAGCGGTTCCGGGAAAGAGCTTGTAGCAAGAGCCGTTCATTTGCATAGTTATCGAAAAGATAAGCCTTTTGTTGTTGTGAATTGTTCTGCCTATCCACAGACACTACTTGAAAGCGAGCTGTTCGGCCATGAGAAAGGAGCGTTTACCGGCGCAACACATCGGAAGCTCGGACGATTTGAATTAGCGGACAAGGGAACTCTTTTTTTGGATGAAATCGGAGAAATTCCACTGATGTCCCAGGTTAAACTCCTCAGATTTCTTCAATTTCAAAAGTTTGAAAGATCGGGGGGTATAGAAACTATTGAGGTGGATATCAGAATAATAGCGGCTACCAACAAGAATTTAAAAAAAGAGGTGGAAAATGGGAACTTCCGGGAGGACCTGTATTACCGTCTGAATGTTATTCCAATAAATATTCCTCCCCTTCGGGTGAGACGAAATGATATATCGCTTCTGGTCGAACATTTTTTAAAAAGGCTGAACTTGCGAGGAAATAAAAAAGTAAAAGGAATTTCTTCGGAAGCTATGGACATATTGATGCGTTACAATTGGCCCGGGAATGTAAGGGAATTGGAAAATATTATTGAACATGCATTTATTCTTACCAAAAATGAATTTATTAACGGACAGAGCCTTCCGTTTGATATATACTCTATTGTAAACAAAGAGCAAAAAATAAGCTCCTTTCAAGATAACGAAAAAAAGTTTCTTGCCAGAGTGCTGGAGGAGTATAAATGGAATAAATTGCAGGTTGCAAAAAAACTGAACATCAGCCGCAGCACACTCTATGCAAAGCTAAAAAAGTACAATATTCATTCGAGTAAATAGTAGGGGCGAATCTTGTATTCGCCCTAATCATGGCGATCACAAGGATCGCCCCTACTGAAACACTATTTAACAATGTCATTTAAAATAGCCGCTATCTCAAATCTTGTTCGCAATAACCTGAGAAATAAAATAATATTGGGGATCTCCCTGATTTTGTGTAGTGTAATGGGTTTTTTTACTTATTACCAGACAATCAGGCAGATAAAGTTTTATACTGCGGAGCAAGAGAGCAGGGCGCTTAAGGTCAGCAAGATTGTTATGCGGAGCATTGAATATCCGATGCTCGATGGTGAGATGGAATATGTTCAGAAGATATTAGAAGACTTGAATGAAGCTGAAGAGTTATATAGAATCATTCTTTGTGATTGGAACGGAATTATAAAGCATGCCGGCGATGCCGGACTTATCGGCAGTTCAATTAATTCTGAAATTACTAAAAGGAGTTTGCGAAGTAAAAGCCTGGTTAATGGCTTTGAATACTATGGGAAAGAAAAAGTTATCAGCTATGCTATGCCCATCAGAAATGAAAAAGCTTGCAATAAGTGTCACGGAATAGAAAGAAATATGCTGGGTGTATTGTCTGTGGGGATTAGCTGGTTACCAACAGAAAAAAGAATTATAGCGCTTATAAACCGTAAAATTGTAGTCACCCTGATTCTTATTGGAGCCGTGGGGTTTTTTCTAACCCTGTGGCTTTCGCATTATATTACACGTCCTATTTCCAAGCTTACCTCCATGGCAGACTTAGCCAGTCACAGAAAATCCACAATCCAATTCGGCAAAACTATTAAGTGTTGGGAAGAATCGGATTGTAATAAAACAGAGTGTCCTGCATATGGCGGGACAGACGTACCGTGCTGGTTTGTGCAGAATACTCTATGTCGATCAAAGCATTCAGAAAAGTTTCCGGAAAAGCTTGAGGAGTGTATTAAGTGCGAAATTTACAAAAAATACTCCGGAGATGAAATAACGCGTCTGGCCGATTCATTTAAACATATGCTTTACAGTCTCAATCAATCTGAAATGGAATTGATAATTTCTGAAAGAAAATACCGGGATCTGTTCAATGCTGATCCGAATCCGATTTTTATTGTCAACGGCAGGACATTTGCCATCCTGGATGTAAATGAGACAGCTCAAGGCTATTATGGCTATTCACGAAAAGAATTTCTGCAAAAGTCCTTTTTTGATCTTTCAAACAGAGCATGCAAAGATATGATTGATGATTTTGCTTCAATTAAAAAGGGCGAGATTCTCCATTATTTAAAAAGGCAACATTGCCGGAAAGATAATGGATTTTTTTATGTAAACATCCATGTGCGTCCTGCAGAATATATGAAGCAACATGCGCTGATTATAACGACGTCTGATGTTACGGAAAGCGTTGAAAAAGAAGCTCAATTAATTCAGGCCGGCAAGATGGTGGCGCTTGGCACTATGGCTTCCGGCATTGCTCATGAGTTAAATCAGCCGCTCAATGTCATTAAGGTGGGGAGTGATTTTTTTATAAAGATGATAGACAGAGGTGAAAGTATAGATAAAAAGGCATTTCGTACCATGGCAGAGGAGATGAGCAGGTATGTTGACCGGGCAAGTGAGATAATCAATCATATGAGAGACTTCGCAAGAGTATCTGACGGCACGGGTGCTGAGATTAATATCAATAAACCGATTGCGGATGTCTTCCGGGTGCTAAACCAGCAATTAACTCTTCATCAGATAGATATAGAGTTGGATCTTGCTGAAAATCTTCCTCCCATACTGGCGGATCATAACAGACTGGAGCAGGTGTTTATTAATCTGATTACTAATGCGCGCGATGCTTTGGAAGCAAGAGAAAAAACCTGGAAAAAAATTCTAAAAGTCAGGACATTTGCGGAAGATAAACATGTTGTAACAATAGTTTCAGATAACGGCAAAGGAATACCGGCTGATATTATTGACAAGATCTTTGAACCATTTCTTACAACCAAAAAAATTGGCGCTGGAACAGGACTTGGGTTGTCTATAAGTTATGAGATTGTTAAAGACTATGGGGGAGAGATCACTGTTGAAAGTAAAGAAGATGTGGGGACTTCCTTTAAAATAACATTTCCCGCTATTTCAGTAAAAAGTGTTTAAAATACCTAAAATATGTTAAGCTGTTCACGGTTGTCGGTTTACGGTTTTATGTTTTGAGCAACAGTTAACCGTTAACTGTGAGAGGCAAAGTAATTATATGTCAAAACTTTTACTGATCGATGACGAAGAGGGCATTAGAAAAGTCTTCAGCATATCTCTTGAAAGTGATGGATATGATGTAGCAACTGCAGCGAGCGGACAGCAGGGAATTGACTTGTTTCAAAAAGAATTCTTTCCAATAGTGCTTACCGATATAAAGATGCCCGGGATGGATGGAATAGAAGTCTTGAGAAGAATCAAGGAGATTAACCCTGAGGTAGAGGTAATTGTTATTACCGGACATGGTGATATGGAATCCGCCATACAATCGCTTCAGCTTGGAGCATCTGATTTTTTAACCAAGCCGGTGAGCGATCAACTCCTTTCAATTGCCTTAAAAAGGGCTGAGGAACGGCTGAAAACAAAAAAGACATTGAATAACTATGCCAATGATCTTTGGAACATGGTAAAGGAAAAAACCGAAGAAATCAAGAGAAGGTATGAGTTTGAGGATAAGCTTGTACAGCGTTCGATCGATGGGATTATTGCCACGGATAAAGAAGAGAATATAATAATATTTAATCCTGCTGCGGAAGAGATATTCGGACATACTGAAAATGAAGTCAAAAGCACCATGAATGCCGGCGATCTTTACCCTGAAGGGATAACTCAAAAAATCTCTGATGTTTTTGCAGGTAAAAATCGGAAAGTAAGCGATATTTTTGTTGGAGATGAAGCATCTGTTACAGCGAAGAGCGGCGAAGCAGTGCCGGTAAGATTTTCGTGCGCAATGCTGTATGAAGGCGACAAGCCAATAGGAAGTGTTGGCTTTTTCCAGGATCTTAGAGGAATTAAACGCCTGGAAAAAGAACTGATTAAATCTGAAAGGCTGGCAGCTATAGGACAGACCGTAGCCGGTCTTGCTCATGGCGTCAAAAATATCTTAAATGGCCTGAAAGGTGGTGTTTACATAGTAAATACCGCTCTTAAAAAGGGAGCGGCTGACTGGGCGGCAGAAAACAAAATAGACTATAGCAATATGTTTGCGTTGCCTCTTCAACCACGATCTCTGAAGCGAATTACAGATATAAACACTGAAAGGGAACACCAGCAAAAAAAATTGAGGACCGGCTGGGAGATGGTGGAAAGAAATATACATAAAGTTTCCGATCTTGTTCTGGATCTTCTCAGTTATTCTAAAGAACGAGAACCTGAATATGAAAAATATAATCCGAATATTATAGCAGATGAAGTCTGCGATCTTATGGAATCAAAGGCAAAGGAATATGATATCGACCTGATCAGGGATATTGACAGGGAGATGGGTAAGTTATATCTTGACCCAAAAGGAATACACAGTTGTCTTCTTAATCTGGTTTCAAATGCAATAGATGCCTGTGTTTTTGATCTTGATACGCAAAAACAGTGGTATGTAGAAGTAAGGACGCGACGTGAGAACAAGAGCGGCGTGGCATTCGAGGTTGTTGACAATGGTTGTGGTATGGGCGAGGAAACTCAAAGCAAGCTTTTTGCCGAATTTTTCAGTACAAAAGGAACGCGAGGTACCGGCCTCGGGTTACTGGTTACACAAAAGATTGTAAATGAGCACGGCGGAACCATGGATGTAGTATCCCAACTCGGCAAGGGAACAACATTTACCATCCGGCTTCCTGGAAAGAAGGTTTAGGGCAAAAATAATTTGTGCAAAATTATACTAAAAGGAGGAATACATTATGGCGAAAAAGGTGCTGATTGTTGATGATGACGTTGATGTGAGAACATTTGCTGAAAGCGTTGTGGAAGACAGTGGCTATAAGCCGGAGATTGCAAAAGACGGCGAAGAGGGTATCGGCAAGGTCAAAGAGGAAAAACCGGCTTTAATTATCCTGGATATATTAATGCCTAAGGAAAGCGGTATCAAGATGTATCGTGCATTAAAAACGGATTCTCAATTTAGTGATATTCCGGTAATTGTGCTTTCCGGAATAGCTAAAAGAACCTTTCTCCGCTCTCAGAAGGCCCTTGACGAGTTTGGAGATCAACCTGTGCCGGAACCGGAAGCCTATCTTGAAAAACCGGTCGAGCCCGAAGAATTGGGGGCAATGATAAAGAAACTTTTGTCTTAACTACTCAGTCAGGTTCACAGTTCCAAGGTTCACGGTTCAAGGTTAGAGAGATGAAAATTGCTAAACTTAGGTTGAAATAAAAAAAGGCGGATAATTGTTTATCCGCCTTTTTTAATTATAAGTAAGCGAGTAGTTACTGACTCGACTACTCCACTATTTAACAACTCGAACGGGTTTTAAGGTATTAACAACGTGGGAAGTTCCGATGATTCCGCCAATTTCTGAGAAATACTTCCCAGCCATCGCTCTCGCCATGCTCCTTTCCCTGTTGAGCCTGTAATGATCATTGTGGCGCCATGTTCACGCGAGGCGTTTTCAATTTGCGGAACGACTTCTCCCATATACAGATGAGTCTCAGTTTCTATTCCTTCGTCTTCAAAAGTAATGCGGACATCTTCCAGCCTTTTCTTATTCTCTTTTTGAAGCATTTGAAGGTCATGTTTGGATTTTCCCTTCATAGAATCCTCGCTGACAACATGAACCACTACTACTTTTTTAACACTGTTTTTAATGTCGATAATCTGCTCCAATGCTCTTTCACATGGAGAAGACCAGTCTGTTGCAAAGAGAGGTACCTCAAAAGGCTTTTCGTTGGTCTTTCCTGAAGGCAGCATATATTTATGCACTAATACAGGAGTCTTGGTTCGCCGGAGAAGTTCCAGTACCGTTGAATCCACGTACAGTTTTTCTACTTTTGACCTCTCATGGGCTTCTATCACTATGAGGTCCGCTTTTTCTGTTTCAGCCGTTGAGAGAATCTTGGGGATATAATTACCAACTACAACATAGGCGCCGCATTCCATTCCTTTTTCAAATATGCTTTCCGCCCAATCTATAAAACGCACATCCGCCATTTGTTTGAGACCGACCTCTTCCTCTTTGAGGTAGCCTTTTCCACGACGCATTGCGACTTTATCTTTTTCTATTACATGGAGAAAAACTACATGATTAAGGCCTGATTTTCTGAGATCCATCAGTGATTCCAGAGCGTCAAACCACAATTTATCAAAGTTGGTCACAAACAGCATTTTTTTAAGATTCATAGAATATCCTCCTTAACCACAGTTTTTCAGTCAACAGCTATAAATTTATAAGCAAACTTTTTTTAATATTAATTAAACAGATAATTGTTAAATTGTCAAGTGTTTATTAAGCGCAATTAAGAGCGTTAAGAAGGCGTCCGCGCTTGAGTTTTTTTAAAGCTGATGATCTCGTAAAAAAGTATAAAAAATTGTGGTTTTTCTAATTTTATCAAGTTGTTAATAGTTAGCAAGCCCTAAACCCGCAACCACTTGTAAAAAAGGACTTTTTTACAACCGTATTAAAGCTCAAAGAGATGGGAAAATATTATTGTACAGTTTTTAGGCAAAATGTGTACAAAAATCCTACATAATATTATTCAAAGATATAAAGATGTTTCTGAAAAATTACTATTATGTGTCCAAAATTTGGTCACTTTGTGTTGATGATATTATTCATGCCTGCAACTGCAAATTTTGGCAACACCTGAAAAAACAGGATCAGACATGCATTTTGATCATAAAGGCACGAATGTTGCTTTAATAAAATAAAATTTAAGTTTCAAGGCAGGTTTAAGATTCAAGTTTAAGATCGATATCTATTAAAAAGGGGAGATAATGGCCGGAAAAATATTATATGCTACAGATCTTAGGCGCCCAAGTTCCAAGGTGCTGGAAGGATTGTCAGGTTTTAGCGATATTGGCTTCAAGGAAATAATTTTCCTTTGTGTAATAGATGAGAAGAATAATCCAAAGGATGCAGCGCTTGAGCTGTTTGAGCAATGGAAAGAAAGATTAAACAGCTATGGCTTGAGAGCTACTATAAGAATTGACTCCGGAGATTTGTCAGGTTGTGTTTTGAACACAATCCATGAAAATCAGGTATCATTCGCCGTGGTTCATTTTGATAAAAAGAAAAGAAGAATTTTGTTTGGTGATTCTATTGTTAAAAAACTTATTAAGGAGGCAGGCGTGCCTGTCCTGATAGTTGACAAAGATGAAACAGGATTGAAGCTTACTTCAAAAGGGGCATTTGAGCGTGTTTTGTTTGCGACCGATTGGTCTCAGGCATCTGAAAAAGCACTTCAAATTATACTCGGTTTTAAGCAATTGATCAACGAGCTTGATATTGTAAATGTAATACACAAGAAATTGACTGTGCGTGATCTGAGACGGCTTATGGAAAAATTAAGAGAAACGCGCAATAAATGCTTAAAAGAGGGAATTGACACAGAATATCATGTATATGCGGGCAAAACTGTTGATGAGATCATTCTTGCAGCGCAAGATTATAATTCTACATCAATAGTCATGGGGACAACGTCGGGGCAAAGCTTTAAAGATATTTTTATAGGGAAACCTTCGTGCCGCGTAGTAGAGAGAACCCCTGTTCCTGCATTGCTGGTTCCTTCTTAGATAAAGCGTTTTGAATTCGGAAAACGTATTTTTTGTGTGAACGCAGGAAAACAAGGCCATATTTAGTAAAAGAAGAGGAACAGAATGGAAGTAACTATATTGGTCCAGGCCACGGATGAGTCCTTTGAGATATTAGAGAAAGCAAGAGAGAGGAGCAAGGATGTTTTGGATATTGCT
>JAUWQK010000268.1 GCA_030611115.1 Deltaproteobacteria bacterium | reverse complement strand
GTTATCAAGTTGACGACAAAGGCATTAAAAATGATATAAAAATAGAGGTTGAAAAGAATGACATTATCCCTAGGCTGGACAACCTTTATATGAAGATTTTCATAATGACAGAACGTTATTTTCAGGGTAATCGCTTTTTGTCCATATGAAATCGCGAAAGATTCTACTAATTCGACATCCAGAAGCCCAAAAGAATCTGGAAGACCAGCACGGGGGTGAAGGCACTTCTTTGACTATTAGAGGAATAAAACAGTGCCAGTTGCTTGTCAGTTATATTTCGAGAGAGTATCATCCACTTGAAAGGACTGTTCTTGTTGGACATAAGATTAAGCAAGTTAAACAAACCACAGAATTATTAAGCAGGGCGCTTGGTATAAAACCAATCTGGGATGAGAGGATTTGCGGTCTTGATCTTGGCGTGGTTGCAGGACTATCACGAGATGAAGCTACAAATCAGTGGCCTGAAGCGGCTATCCGCCTTGAGAAATGGCGTCAAGGTCAACTAAAAATTGACCGACTTGATATTCCGTATGCGGAGCCACTTGAACATTTTAAGACTCGAATAGAACGTACTTTGAATGATTGGACTATTATGGAAGAAGCAATTTTGATAATTGCTATTTGCACTCGCTCCACGTTAATTATGTTAGCTAACCTTATTGAACTTTCCCAGTCATTTTCCTATGAGCATTATAAAGCTTATGAATTTGATTCTGGGAGTATTTCCGAAATCCGAGTCAAAAGCTCTACTGCTCAAATAAATTCATTCAACTATTTAGAGGATTTTGGTGTCACATCTTGATTAGCGCATTGAGAGGATTTTGGTGTCACATCTTGATTAGCGCATTAGTTGACATCTGTTTACGCAGATGTTATTGAAGAAACATGTCAAGACCATGGAGAATTGAGTTTAAAGGTGCCCTGTATCACGTTCTTTCACGGGGGAACGAACAAAAGGATATATTTTGGGATAATGAGGACCGGAACTGTTTCATTTGCCTTATGTGTGAAATGTCCGATCGCTTTGATGTGGATATTTTTGCCTATGTATTGATGAACAACCATTACCATATCCTTTTTCGAACAAACAAACCCAACCTTTCAAAGGCAATGCAGTGGCTGGGAGTCACTTATGCAAGACGTTTTAATAACCGCCATGCCCGCAACGGTCATTTGTTTCAAGGCAGGTTTAAAAGTCTTATCATAGAAAATGATGCTTACCTTATCCGTTTGTCATGCTATATTCATCGGAATCCCTTAAGAGCCCGTATCGTTAAACGGCTTATTGATCATAAGTGGAGCAGTTACCCGGTATACGCCTATAACCGAAAGTATCCCGAATGGTTGAAAACAGATACTGTCCTGTCGCAGTTCGGTACAAATAATCCGCAATTAGCCTATCGGAAAAAAGTGCAGAGATATTCAAAAGAGGAAGCATCTCTGTTTGAAGAGCTGCGCTATGGTTTATTTTTTGGTACAGCCGGATTTGCCGATAGACTGAAATCCAGATTTTTAAAAGAAGCCAACCCGGAACTACCTCAACAGATAATGCTGCTTAAAAAAAATGAGCCTGAAAAACTACTGCAAGGCTTATCCGATGTTTTAGGATGCGACTTTGAATCATTCAGAGAATCTTTAAGGATACCGGAAAAAGATAAGGCGGCCAGAGATCT
>JAUWQK010000064.1 GCA_030611115.1 Deltaproteobacteria bacterium | reverse complement strand
GTAAGCGTTCACTGAACGCTGAAATTAGAAATTGGAAATTTGACCTTCATGCTTTTGTACTGCTCGACTGAGCTCGCCGAAGTCTGTCAATTCGTAAACTCGTTTCATCGCTCCCAAATTTCTACTTTCCAGTTTCAAGTTGTGAACGGCTACGATTCACGATAACTCTTACATGCTTGGGTCTGCCCCTATTTATTGAGATGATACTTAAATTTCCCCTTTTGCATTGACTCTTATAGTTGGACTGTGAGAATATCT
The DNA here is from genome assembly GCA_030611115.1 of Deltaproteobacteria bacterium. The sequence continues at coordinate 7,536 of JAUWQK010000064.1, read as the reverse complement.
ATCCATCACAAAGGCGCCGATGGATGAAGGAATGGTCTGATTCAATGGAGGCAAAAGAAAATACCGAAGTGAGCATAATAGTCCCCGCCTATCGTGAGGCGGAAGGCATTGCAGCCGTTATTGAAAGAGTTTGCCGGGTCATGGATGCGCTCGATCACAGTTATGAAATTGTGGTGGTGGACGACGGTTCTGATGACGAAACGGCCAGGAGGGCAAAAGAGGCTGGGGCTCAAGTTATTTCGCACCCTTACAACATGGGAAACGGCGCGGCGGTAAAGACTGGCATCAGAAACGCAAAGGGTGAGACTCTGGTAACACTTGATGGAGACGGTCAGCATGCGCCTGAAGACATCCCGCGCCTGCTTGAAAAGTTAGGTCCTTATGATATGGTGGTCGGCGCCCGCGCAGGTGATTCAGCGGTGTCTCTTCACAGGTCTATGGCAAACAGAATCTACAATCGGTTCGCCACATACATGTGCAAACGCAGGATTGAGGATCTGACATCAGGTTTTAGAGCTGTCAAGGTGGAGATCGCCCGTCAGTTTGTCTCTCTCCTGCCAAATACGTTTTCCTATCCGACAACCATCACTATGGCGGTTGTCCGCTCCGGCTACAGCCTTACATATGTGCCGGTAAAGACAACCCGCCGCGTGGGAAAGAGTAAGATAAGACTGGTAAAGGACGGCTCCCGCTTCTTGCTGATTATTATCAAGATAGCAACCCTGTTTTCGCCCATGAGAGTGTTTCTGCCGGTCAGCGCTCTCATGTTTCTATCAGGGGTCGGCTATGGTCTTTTCAGGATTTTTGGTCTTGGAACACGTTATGGCCCCACCTCTGCCATGCTGATGACAGTGGCCATTGTAATATTTATGGTGGGACTTGTATCTGAGCAGGTGGCGCAGTTAAGGTTTGACAGAACGAATGAGAGATGACCGGAGTGATTTGTGAATGGAGACTTTGACATGGGTATCTTTGAATGTTATACTTTAATTAGTGTTATTGTATAACATTCGGCTTGATGGAGGAAGCTATGAAATCTTCAGATATTATGAAAGCAAAGGTCTCTGCCAAGGGCTGGATCGTGATCCCGGCAGCGTTGAGAAAACGCTTTTGCCTGAAGCCAGGTGATATGGTTGAATTTCAGGCAAGAGAAGACCGCATAACCCTTATTCCCGAGATTGTGGACCCGGTTGAAGCGCTGTATGGAAAACTGGCGGGGAAAACATCTCTGACGGAAGCATTGTTTAAAGACAGGGCTGAGGAACTGAAGCATGAAGAAGATGACTTACATATTCGATAGTTTTGCTGTTATAGCATATCTTCAGGCAGAGCCAGGCGGTCAGAAGGTAAGAGAACTGCTGAAAAAATCAGAAACGGGGGAAATATCTGTTTTGATGAGCGCCATAAATCTCGGGGAGATTATATACATTATCGAACGTAACCTGGGACGCGGCACTGCGGACAGCATTTTACATGATATATTCAGACTACCTCTACAATTCGTCGAATCAACTATGACCCGTATCCTGTCGGCAGCGCATATCAAGGCACAATATGCAATATCTTATGCCGATGCCTTTGTTGTTGCTCTATCTCATGAGAGGAAGGGAATAATTGTAACAGCCGATCCGGAATTCAAACAGGTCGAATCACTGGTGGATATTTTGTGGCTTTAAAAAAACAGATAAAAAGGGATTTTCCTGTTTTTCTTATGGCTGATTACGGAAGTCAAAAAGTGGCTGGAAGGACAAACCTTGAACCTGAGTTTATCAAAAGCCATTAGCTCTTTTACCATTAAAGGTCTTACCCGGAAAGAATCTATACGGGAGGCAGTCCTGAAGGGCGGGGTTTTAAACTCGCTTGCAAAGCTTTGTGGGTATGCAAGGAGTGTTGCTATCGCTGTGCTTTTGGGTTTCTCCCTGCAGGTGGATGCCTATTTCCTTGCCACCGGACTTATAGGAATCTTTCTTATCTTTGCGACTGTCTTTGATTCCATCGGTGTCCCCAACCTTGTGAGAGCGCGTGAGGAGAATACTGATAGTTTCGACAGGCTTGCGTCATTATTGCTCTCTTTCACCCTGATTCTTGCTGTTTCCATAACCTTTTTGATGCTTCTTTTAACTCCAATTCTTGCCAGGGTTGCCCTGGGCTACACACCTGAAAAACAGGCTCTTTTGCAAAGATTTCTTTTTTTTCTCTCTCCTTATCTGTTCTTTTACTTTCTCTTTCACCACTTTGGAGCGGTGCTCCGGGCCAAACGGCTCTTCTCCATCTATTTTCTATCGGAGCTTATCTTTTTCTTCCTGGCCTTCCTTTTTACGACAACAGGACTTATACTTTATAAAAATGCAATGGTGCTTCCCATATCAACATCCCTGGCCCAAATATTGGCCGCTTTTTTTATCGCTTATCTGTCAAGGGAGCATCTGCATCTTTCTTTTTTTGTTAATGAAACGGTGCTTGCCATGTTTAAACAGTTTTTCTATCTCGCTGGAGTCTTCGGAGTGCTTTATTTATATATCCTTTCCGACAGGGTATTTGCCACCTACCTTCCAGCCAAAAGCATCAGCGCCCTGGCCTATGGACTCACGCTGGCCTCTGTTCCCAGGGATATCTTGAAACTTGAGAATATATACATCACTCCTTTGACGGAGACAAACGTCAACCGGAGGCTTTTGAATCGTTGTATTGTCTTTATTTTCCTTATCTCCCTGCCATTTTGTTTTTTTCTATTCCTCTGTTCAGAATATGTGATAAGATTATTTTTTGGCTATGGCGCCTTTTCCTTTCTCGATATAGACGTTACTGCGGAGGCCGCAAGGTATTATGTCCTTTCTCTCCCTTTTTTGTTTCTCTGGCCTATCTTTTATCGCATCTTTCAGATATGGAATGACCTAAAACCGGTTTTTTTTATCGCCATTTTCGGCGTTGTTCTCAACATAGCAATGAATTATATGCTCCTTTTTGTCTTCAAACTCGGGCTAAAGAGCCTGCCGCTTGCGACTCTAATTGCCTATATGGGACTGACGGTCTCATCATATCTGCTAATCCTTCAAAGGAGAGACAAACATGCCACAGTGTCCTGTCTGTGATAAAAATATCCGAAAAAGAAAAATATTTAATGGAACATCAAGATGATCCAGGTTCAAGCAAGAAATAGTATGTTAAAGACACAAGTTTACAATCCATTGATTTCTGTTGTAATGAGCGTTTATCGCCTGCCTATTAAATGGCTTGCAGAAAGTGTTGAAAGTATCCTTAACCAAACATTTAAAGACTTTGAGTTTGTAATCCTCTTGGACGATCCGGATAACGCAGAAGTAGACCATGTTCTGTCAAAATATAGTGATTCAGATTCAAGAATTCGTTACTTTAAAAACGACCACAACCTGGGCATTGCAAACTCACTTAACAAACTACTTAAACTCACCAGGGGAAAATACATTGCTCAGATGAATCATGATGATATAGCATTCCCTCATAGGCTTCAGGCACAGCTTCAGTTCTTAAACAAGAACCCAGAAATCTCCCTCGTCGGAAGCGATATGGTTTATATAGATGATAAAGGACACCCATTTGAGTACGTAAAATCTCCTGTCACCCCTGATGAGTGTTTAAGGTGGCTTCTTACATATCGGACTCCATCTTATCATTCCACATGGTTGTTTAGACGAAAAATATCAGATACCCTTGGAGGATACCGGCTCTTACCATATACCGAAGACTTTGACTTTTTGGCACGGGCATTATCTAAGGGGTTTAAGATCAGTAACATCTCGGAGCCATTTTTAATGTTTCGCCGACACCGCCACAATACAAGTTTGGAACAAAATATCCTGATAAATAAAACAACTGCTTATATTGTTTCAGCCTTTGAAAAAAAATCTCTGGAGTCCCCGGATTTTTGGAATGAGGACGTAAGAACAAAAATTATACGGGTAAATCCTTTAGTATATTCACTTCACGCAAACTTTAATAACATCAAAATAAAAATACTTCCCATTCGATCAAAATACCCTATTATTTACTATTTCTTATTCTTAACTGGATCATTGATTTCGCCACATCAGTTATGGTTCAACTGGATCATCCTTAAACGCAATATTAAATATAGCCTTTTTAATCAGGGGAAAAATTAAAAAATGATTAAAAAGAAGCGACCTCCAGGGAAGCCTCCTCTTATCTTCCTCATGCCATCCATGGCAGGGGGAGGGGCAGAGCGAGTGGCAAGCCTGATCTTGCCATATCTGGCCGACGAGTTTGATCTCACACTTGGCCTGCTCGAGGATAGGTGGGACTACCGCCGTCCTGAAGAGATTTCCGTTGTCGCCTTTTCCGGGAAACTATCCGGGAATGCGGCCCATATCACTTATATCCCATGGCATGTCACAAGGCTTATTACCCTCGTGAGAAAATCTAAGGCTCGAGCAGTTCTCAGTTTTATGGAAGAGGCAAACATTATCAACCTGACTGCTTCAAGATTTACGGGACATAACGCCGTTATATCTCAACATGGGGACCCGAGACGTCAGTATACAGTAAAAGGAATTTTAGGGCGCCTTATCGGAAAGGCATCGGCGATGCTCTATCCCTCCGCAAGAGGGGTAATCTGTGTGTCATCCGGGATAAGTAAAATCCTTGCAAAAGACTACCATATACCGAGGGGACGGCTTAAAGTTATCCATAATCCGGTGAATATGGATGAACTTTTATTGCAGGGAAAAGAGCCGCCGCCGGTAAACCTTCCCAAGCGCTTTATACTCCATGTGGGAAGGCTCAAGATAATCTATAAAGGTCAGGACCTGCTTTTAACGGCCTTTGCCGGATTACACGAGAGTTTTCCGGATATTGGTCTGGTATTTGTCGGTGACGGGAAAGACAGAGAGCTTCTACAAAAACAGGCCGAAAGGCTTGGTGTGGACAACAATATCCTCTTTGCGGGCTGGCGGGAAAACGTGGCCTCCTTTATGGCCAGGGCAGAGGTATTTGTCCTTCCATCCCGCTATGAGGGCTGGCCTATTGCCTTGATGGAGGCGATGGCCTGTGGTTGTCCTGTGATTGCTTCAGATTGCTCTACTGGTCCAGGGGAAATCCTTGCGGGAGGAGATTTTGGCAGGCTCATACCTGTCGAGAATGTCGAGGCGCTTGTCTCCGCCCTTTCTGAGCTTTTGACCGATCCGGGACTCCGTAACAGGATGTCGCATCTTTCGCAAAGGCGCGCCAGGGAGTTTGATGTCTCCATTTCTGCGCCATCTTACGCAGACTATTTAAAGGAAATCATCAGGTCTTCAATCTGTGAGGAATGAAATCATGGGGAAGATAAGGGTCTTGCATCTAACAACCAAACCTCATACCCTGCTCACTTAGACGATTCAAACGGGGGTCTTTATCAGAAGACTGGTGGATGCCCAGAGAGATCTGGGGTATCAGCTCAATAAATAGGGGCAAACCCAGTTTGCAGGGTGGATTAAGCGGAGCGAATCCACAAAAAACTCTTCGAGCTGCGCCGGCGCAACAAAGAACGAGAGATAAAAGGTTTTGTTGCGTTTCGTTTCTCAACCCAACCTGCGGATTGCTTTGGTGGATTCGTCGCTTACGCTCCTTAATCCACCCTACGATTTACGAAATGGAAAAGAGAAGTTCGCAGGAATGATATGTAAGAGTGGTTGTGAATCAAAACCAGCATTTCTCGCAATAACAAAACTACTGATAAGTCGACCGACTAACGATATCAATTCAGAAATATATCTTTCCATGTCGCCAGATTGTTTATCCTCCAGCGATCGAAACCCTTTACAGGTAATTCCTGTCCTTCTTTAAATACATCGGGCAGTTCATCTGCAAGATAATTATAATTGTTTCTTGTTAATTCTCGCCATTCATTCGTCAGCATCCATTCATCGGTGGGCGTGCCAAAACCAATCTTGTCAGTCCTGTTTAAAATTTCAGGTATGGTGTATTTCCCCAATGCCATTTTTTGCAAATATTTCGTTTCGCCGCCTTTTATCTTCAAATCTTCCTGGATTCCAAGCAAATATTCGATGAGACGATAGTCAAGATAAGGAACTCTTGCCTCCAGGGAAAACGCCATCGATATCCTGTCTTCCATTCGGAGCAGATGTTCAAGTTTGTATTGAAAATGTCGAACGAGGCTTTCGTTCAACCCATCGGCATCGAAGAAGCTATTGTATATGAGGCTGCCATCTATGTAATTGTAAAAATAATCTTTCTTGATATACGGAATCGCCTGTAAAAGTAATTTCTTTTTTATTGTATCAGGTAACAACTGAAACATGAGTGTCTGGAATGAAGAGATATGCTGTCTTCTCAGGAGGTTTTGAAAAAATTCATTGGCAAATGAAAAATATCTTCGATTCTTCAATAACCCATACATGTTGAATCCGTGAAAATATTGGTAACCGGCAAAATTTTCATCCCCTCCCTGACCATCAAGTAAAACTGTTACTCCATTTTCTTTTGCAAGCTTCATGACTTCATATTGAGAAAAAAACGATGCGTTGGTCGTCGGCTCATCATTACAATACACAAATTCGCTCAACTTTTGTCGCGCCATTTCTGCATTCGGGTATGTTCGACAATTCACGAAATCGTACCGCTTGTTCAAGAGATCAATATATTTCGTTTCATCTATGGAATGTCCGGGGAATGATGCCGTAAATGTTTTGAAAGCCCTGTCAACGCTGCAGTATCTATTCAATGTACCAATCAATATGGAAGAATCAAGCCCGCCGTTTAAGCATGATCCAACAGGCACATCACTGCGCATCCTGAGCGTGACTGATGAAATGAAAATATCCTCTATCGACCTTTTTATTTCGTCGACGCTTTGTTCGTTTTTTGATTTTAGATAATCTTCAGGATTCCACCACTGGACTAACCGAAACTCACCCCCGACAAATGTCGCATAGTGTCCTTTTGGAATACGCTTTATCTCGTTAAAAAAAGTTTCGTCGTAGATATCTGTCCTGTTAAATACAAGGAAATCGAAGAGCGTCTGGTAGTTAAGCGTTAATGAAACTGAGGGTATATTACATAAGGCCTTAATTTCTGATGCAAAATAAAGCTTATCATCCCGTATGACATAGTACAAAGGCTTGATGCCGACCCTGTCACGGGCCACAAAAAGCGAATGTCTGTCCGAATCATAGATTGCGAAGGCAAACATCCCGTTCAACTTAGACAGACAGTCTTTCCCGTATTGCTGGTAGGCCTTCAAAAGGACTTCCGTATCCGTCTTCGTCTTGAATCGCCAGCCGAGATGCTTTAATTCTTCACGCAATTCTATGTAATTGTATATCTCGCCGTTATGGACTATGTGATACCGATGATCATCGGATTCGAAAGGCTGAGGTCCGTCTTTTGAAAGGTCTATAATCGAAAGCCGGCAATGGCCTAAAATGCAGTGGGAATCTGAAAATATTCCTTCATCATCGGGTCCACGGTGCTCCTGAATTTTATTCATCCGCCCGATAACGTCAATATCAATTGGAGAAATCTTTTTATGATGATATATAC
>JAUWQK010000049.1 GCA_030611115.1 Deltaproteobacteria bacterium | reverse complement strand
CCGGTAAGCAAAGAAGACCCTTTTGGCAGGAGCTTTCTGGAACGTGTTGTTCAAACATCGGTCAAGACACGGCGATCACGCCTGAAAAAAATTGAAAAGGCGCTTAAAATAGCGGTTCCTCAATTAATACAGCTCACTGATACGAGAGACGAAAGAGGTGTTCCGCACCTGGAAGCCATATATGAACATTGGAGGCCCAAGGCCGGCAAGCAAAGCGAAGATCAATTTTCTGACGGCACCTTGCGCCTTATCGGTTTTCTATGGTCGATCCTTGATGGGGATTCTTTACTGCTTATGGAGGAGCCTGAACTATCCTTACACTCAGCTATTGTCAAAAAACTGCCTGGTTTGATCTGGCGTATCCAAAGCAGAAAAAAGAGGCAGATCATCATCTCTACTCACAGCTTTGATTTACTCTCAGATAAAGGAATCGGTGGTGAAGAGGTTTTGCTGCTCACCCCTGATGTCGAGGGAACAAATGTTGAACTGGCATCTTCAGTAAAAGATGTAAAAATCATGCTGGATAGCGGATTCAGTATATCAGAAGCTGCCCTGCCGAAAACCGAACCGAAAAACCTAACCCAGTTGAGCCTGTTCAATGGATGAAACCATTCCAATTTTAATAGCAGTTGAGGATGCGCTAAGCGAGGCTGTTTTAAGGGCAATGTTTGAGCAGTCATCCCGCACTTTTGCAGTCGGCGCCTGCCTGGGAGGTGAAGGCAGCGGCTACTTGAAAAACAATATGCGAAAGTTCAATAAGGCGGCAAAAGGCATTCCCTTTTTTGTGCTGACTGATCTTGATCAAACAAATTGTCCTCCGACGCTTATTAACAGGTGGTTGACAGTTCCAAAGCATGAAAATTTGATATTTCGGATTGCAGTAAGGGAGATTGAATCATGGCTCCTGGCTCACAGGGAAGCCTTTGCATCCTTTTTGGGAATTCAAAAATCACAGCTCCCTCTAAGTCCTGACGATCTGGAAGATCCCAAAAGTTTTTTGTTAAAACTGACAAAAAAATCAAAAAAGCAATCTCTGAAAAAGGCAATTGTGCCTGCCACTGGCAGCACCGCTAAAATCGGGCCGGATTATAACGGAGTTTTGATATCTTTTGTGCATAATTTCTGGCAGGTAAAAGAGGCTTTAAAAATTTCCCCGAGTCTTAATCGAGCATTCAGCGCTATTAAGGCTTTTAATCCGGTTTGGACAAAGTAAAATCATGAAGAACTCTACTGAAGGGAAAAGCGACTCTGCGTGATAAAACAAAACGCAACTTTCTTGATGAATGGATAAAAGCAGTCAACCAGTATGGCGGTTTTGGGACATGGAAATAGGCCGTATCCAAAAATTCTGCGGATATTGAGCAAAACCGCAGGAATAGCGAGCTATTTCGAGGACTTTTGCGAATGAAGATCGATTAAAGATATGGTGAAGCTGGGATGCAAAAATGCCAAGTTATTTTTTACCGAGCCCTAAAGGCTCTGCCCACTTGTATTCACTTTCTGAATATAAGGTGAAGCCTGATCTCAAGTTGAGCAAAGGCTATAGGTAAATAAAGCAAGCCCACCAAAGACCGGGGCGCTAAAAATGAAATTGAGGAAACATGAGTGAATATCAATATTACGAATTTCAAGCTATTGATAAGCCGTTAGACGAAAAAGACATTCGGGCACTCGAAAATTTGTCTTCAAGAGCGCAGATCACTCCCACCAGTTTTGTGAATGAGTATAATTGGGGTGATTTTAAAGGTGATCCACTAAAATTGATGGAAAAATATTTCGATGCCTTTCTTTATGTTGCGAATTGGGGAACACATTGGTTCATGTTAAGGGTTCCTCGCAGGCTGATCAATTTTGATTTAGCTGAAAAATATTGCTTTGGAGAAAATGCGACTGCATATAAAAAAGGGGAGAACCTAATTTTTGAGTTTATTTCCGATACCGATGATTATGAATGGGAAGAAGGCGAAGGCCGGCTTTCATCGTTAATTTCATTACGATCAGATATCATTAGCGGAGATTACCGATGTTTGTATCTTGCCTGGCTTTATTGCGCTCAGATCGGTGATTTTGACAATGATGAGTTTGAGCCGCCTGTCCCGCCGAATTTAGATGATTTAAATGCGCCGCTTAAAAGCTTTGTTGACTTTATGCGAATCGACACCGACCTTATTGCTGTTGCAGCAGAAAATAGCGCTTCCAAAGACAGACAGGCTGGATATCAAAATGAGTTAAAAACGTGGATCAATAATCTTCCTGAAAAAGAAAAAGATGAAATGTTGTTCCGTATGATCAAAAACCATGATCCTCATCTTGGAAATGAATTAATGCAACGATTTCAACGGACAGCCTCGGTTGAAGATAGTTATACAACTGGAGAGAAGCTTCGCACAGTTAAAGATCTGATGAGAAAAGCAGAGGCATACACCGCCGAAAGGAAACGTCGAATCGCTGAACAAAAGGCCGAAGAACGGGCTCGAAAGGAACGGCAAGAGGCAATTGCCCGTGAAAAATACCTGAATGATCTTACCAAACGTGAAGATAAGGTCTGGAGAAAAGTAGATGATCTCATTGAAACAAAACGGCAGCCCGATTACGATGAGGCGGTTAAACTACTTGTCGATCTGCGCGATCTCAGCAAAAAAAATAATAACGAAACAATATTTAAAGAAAAAATGAGAACTATTTACGAAAAACATAGTAAAAAATCAAGTCTTGTAAGACGTCTGAAAAATGCGGGATTGGATAGCTAATGATGGCGCTGTTTCTCGTTAGTTGAATTGTCAGTCAATAATATTATCCCAGAAACTGGGACGAAATAACTTTCCCAAGTAAACGCATAGATTTGAGATCGGACAAGGACAGCCTGAAGCTGAGATGCGAAAATGTGAAGTTATTTTTGAGCGAACCCTTAGCCTATGGTTTCTACAAAATAAGCTTTGTCCCACAGGTCCTTTTGTGCATCCAAACTCGCCTTCAAGTCGCCGAACTCTGCAAGAATAGCTGCCGCCGACACCCGTTTCATTTCCTGGGCGATCGTCTCTACTGAGTTGCTTCCATCTGATTCCACATATAAATGCAGGTGGTCTGGAGCCAGCCAGCGCAGATCAACTAAACCACCGACAATCTCACTACATTTCGAAAAAGTGTCACTAACGAAATCAAAGATATTTGCAGGCCGGGCAAAAACCGGTTTTCTGTAGATCACATTCCATGCAAAATGGTATTTGAGTTCGATAAATACACTATCCGGATCACGGCCCAGTCTTTGCAGAGCCAAAGCGCGCTGATACTTAATTTTATCGGAATCAAGTAACTCCTGAAAACCGTTTTGTGGAGAGTTGTCTTTGATACAATCGGGCGAAGACGGAATCTCCCGGTCAGACGATCCGACCAATTTGAGTGCTGGCTGGAAAGCATAACACTCAAAAACCGCTGGATTTTGTATGCACCTGTTTAGATGACAGAGTACATTTTCTTGAAATTCCAAGTCCTGGCAGAAACTACACTTGCCATGAACCATCGACCTGGATGATTTTGCACACTCCCTGCATCTTCCGGGAAAGTGATTTAAAGATAACATTTCTTCCAAATCCAAATCCTCCTGCCTGGTCTGACAATACACGAGAGGGCAAACTCCTGTAGCTTTGGTTTATCAATTAGCACACGCCAAAGGCGTACCATAACTTTAGGCATTTTAGGCACTTTAGCTCACTTTAGGCACTGCTTTTTCTTAGTGAAGAACCAGTCCTGACGGAAGCGTTTCACCAAAAATGGCGTTTTCTTCACTTTTAGCCATTGGAACTACATCTTCTAAGAATTTTATATGAGGACCTGAAATATCATATTGATTCATCCAGTCTATGATGATGGCTATAATTGATGAATCAAGATCTCTCATTCGATCACCGGTTTTGCGGGCCAGTTGAGCGATTGCCATGCCAACCGGTTTTGGATTGCGCCACGTCTTAGACAGTATTTCTTCAATCCAGGAAGATATTTCTTCAGAAGGTATTACCCTGTCAACAGGGCCATAAAGAAGTTCACGAGCGCCTATTCGCGAAAGAGACCATAAATACTGGGGTTTGCATTTTTTGGGTTTAATCTCCGAAAGAAGCATACGCCCCCATTGAATCTTATCTTTTACCAGGAGCCTTTCCATATTTGCAACCGCCATCCAGATTTCCAGACGCTCCTGGTGCGGTACCCTGCTCTTTATTCCTTTCTTAGGCATTATAATGGGAGCAAGTTCCTGAATGAATTGTCTTTGCTGCCCTGCGCTAAGCCCCCCTGCCACTCTTCTCCACAATATCCACCATTCAGAACATACCTGTGCATTTTTTGAATGAATAGTACCTTGCTTATGAATTTTCCATAAACTCTTTACCCGATACTCATCAAAACCATCTCCAAATCCCGGCCTCATACAAAATCCGGTCAGATTAAGCCACCTGCTTTCATATTCAGGCCCGAAAGTACGAGTTTCAACAAGTTTAATCAGCTCGTCGGAAATTGTCCGAATAAATCCAAGCGGCCATCTTTCCCTGGATCTTCCGACTTTTTTTATTATAACTCTACTTAAATTTTTAAGCGCACTGCTATCTGTCCTGTCTGAAAAAATACTCCCAACATATGAACGAACTTCATCCACAATAGAGTCTTCAAATATTTCTTTGTCAAAGATATCTACAGGTGTTAATGCATCCCGCAATTGAAACTGCATTTTCCAGCGATGATTGCTTATCAGAGAACGGCACCAGAGAGCAAGCGTGCCCATTTCAGTATAATCTGATTCAATCCGAACGGGAATCCTTGTCTTAACGCCCTTCTTTCCATACTGAACAACTGTTTGTATGGGCGGAAGGGAAGTCAAAGAATCGTCTATCTCAACAAGGTCGCCGCATCTGTCTCCTGAACGAAAGCTTGAGCTGTAAATATCAAAACTGACCGGCTGATTTGCAAGAACCTCAAATTTTTTATCCTTCAGCTCAATAGTTGTGCCCTCCTCAAGACCGCGTTCTATCAGACAGACAGCAAATTTTTTATCAGTCTTTTTTGGTAACCCTTCAATAGTATCTGACTCCTTTTTTGAAACACCGAGATAATAAGCTCTTGCGCTTCCACTTCCAACCCGCACTCCCTTTCCAATCTTAACAAGGCCATAGTATGATGCACCAAGCGCAACAGAAAGATCAAGATCCGTATTTTCCAATACTCGAGGAAAATCAGAAGAAAAATCAGATTTTTTTTCATTATTCGACGTTCGATGTTGGACGTTCGGTGTTGGACGTTCATCTTTTAATTTGTTCTTAAACCAGTAACGTATGGCTGCTCTTATTCTTTCTTGAATAACAGCAGGTTTTAATGATCCGCCATTAAAGAGGATAAGATCAGGAGCATGATCTTCCCTGTTTAATACTTTTATAACATCCTCTTTATGTTTATCCAGGAAACAACCCAGATGCCTTGTTATGGCCGGCTCCTGTTCATATGGAAGACCGAATTCAGTTATTCCTTCCCTGATATTTATTTTCTTTATGTCTTTTGGATCAGCAAGCGGGAAAAAACCTTCCAGCACTGTTTTCTCAATCTCTTTACGCCCGAGTTCCGCTGAAACCGTTCCCGCAATAAGCTTGCTGCCCTCCCCCATTAATGTAATTTTTTCTGATTCCGCATCTTCGTTTAAAATATTTTCCTTGGCCTTTCTGCACTGATGGCACAGAGTTCTCCACCTGTCCCCGCTTAAAGATATCCTTTTTTTGGACAAACGCCGTTCTATGTTGCTTGCAAGTGCAAGATCAACATTGTCACCTCCGAGGATTAAATGATCTCCAACCGCTATCCTCTCGAACCTGGGGCTTCCCTCAACCTCTCTCAAGGTTATCAATGTAAAATCAGTAGTCCCGCCACCAACATCGCAGACAAGAATAAGCTCATTCGGATTTACAAATTTATTCCAGTTATGCTCATGACGAATCAACCAGCTATAAAAAGCTGCAAGAGGTTCTTCCAGTAAAGTTATATTGCTTAAACCCGCCATTGATGCGGCTTCAACTGTAAGATCACGTGCAACTTCATCAAATGAGGCCGGCACAGTTATAATTATTATCTGGTTTTCAAGATATAGATCCTCATCATCGCCTTTTGAGCTGTTCCACGCTTTTTTTATATGTTTCAGGTATGATGCGGTAGCCTCAACAGGTGAAATTTTAAATACCTCATCACCTGCTCCCCAGGGAAGGATCCGGGCTTTTCTATCCACATTATTGTGGCAAAGCCAGCTTTTTGCAGATGATACAAGCCTGCCCGGTACTTTTGCCCCATGATCTCTTGCAAAAGCTCCGACAAAGTTTTTTCCATTGCTTATCCATGGAAGTGATACAGCCTCCTCTGAAATATCATACTTCCCCGGGATATAGAGAAACGATGGTAAAACCGGAAGTCTGGAAACTTCTCCAAAACCTGTCAGTTGAGGAACTTTAAATATCTTTATTTTATACTTCTTTTTTGCATCCGCCAGAAGATCCACATGAAGATCCACATACGATACAGCAGAATTGGTAGTCCCTAAATCAATACCTATTATGAAATGTTTCTCAAGATCCAAGATTTTCTTTCTCCATAAGGGCTCGGTAAAAAATAACTTGGCATTTTTGCATCCCAAATTCTACCAAGTTATTTTTTACCGAGCCCTAATATTGAACTCCAGTTTCCATCTGCGGTCATCCTCCCTGGCAACACACCATAATTCAAGAGTTCCGACTTCTGTTATATCTATTTCGAGGTTTACTGGAATAACGCTGCCATAATCTCCATCCAGCGTGGTCTCAATTGTTGCTATCTCATTAATTTCGTTAATTTCATCTTCCCAGTCATCAACCACCGTACCTAATGAATCTTCAGGTCTTAATGATGATCCTAAAAAGTCAAATTTTACAGGTTCACCTACCACTATAATAAATTCCTGATTTTCAAGTTTTGCTTTGCTGCCTTCCTCCATACCAAAAGGCGCAACACAAAGTGCCCTTGTTGGAGCAGGCATACCTGGCACCGCAGGCATTGATGCAGCTATGCCGATGTAGTATGATCGGCCAAGACCGCTTCGAATGCGTATGCCGTCTCCGCGCCTTGCCAGGCCATAATAAACCGCCCCTCTCGCAACAGACAAATCAAAGTCTTTTGTATCAATCTCCTTTATAGATGTCGATATTTCCTGTCCAGCCCAGGATGATAATACTTCCTTTATGCGTTTTCTTACAGGATCAGCTTTCATAACACCGCCGTTAAAAAGGATGGCATTCGGCGACCTGTTGCTTTCACCATCAATTTTATGCCTGCTAAGAAAATATGCGAGGTGGTGCGTGATTGCCGGGTCTGCTTCATACAAAAGACCAATCTCCTTTAGACCTGTCTTTTGATTTGTTATGGGCTCGGCAGTTATCTCACACTTTGGGAAAAAACCATCCAGAATAAGCTGCTGCACATCATTCATTGAAAGTTCCGTCTTGATTGTACCACCTATCAAACTGCTTCCCCTGCCCAGTATTGTTACAGGATAGTTCTTTTTTTCAGGATCAGATAATACATTTTCCTTTGCTTTGCGGCAACTGTGCCAAAGACCACGCATCTGCCATGAATCGAGTTTAGTGCCTTTTTCAGCCATCTGTCTTGAAACGGAATACGCAAGGGCCAGATCCATGTTATCACCTCCAACAAGAAGATGATCACCAACAGCTATTCTTTCCAGTAAAAGCTCACCATCATTATCAGATACATTGATCAGGCTGAAATCACTTGTGCCTCCGCCGATATCGCAAACAAGGACAAGGTCTCCCTCTTTAATACTATCTCTCCATTGATTACCTGAAGATTCGATCCATGCATAAAATGCAGCCTGGGGTTCTTCAAGCAAAGTAACATTTGATAGACCTGCAAGACTTGCTGCTTTTACAGTAAGCTCTCTTGCAACAGCATCAAACGAAGCAGGAACAGTTAAAAAAATTTCCTGATTTTGAATTAATAATTTTTCATCATCCTTAGCTATTATGTTATTCCATGCATCGCGAATATGCCGCAATATGGCTGCTGAAGCCTCAACCGGCGAAAGCTTTGCCTCTTTGTTCTCAGCTCCCCATGGAAGAACCGGCTTATTCCTGTCAATCATTGTGTTGCAAAGCCAGGATTTGGATGAAGAAATCAGGCGGCCCGGAATTTCAGCGCCTCTATCTCTGGCATGCTCGCCAACAAAATAATGAGTTTCATTATCCCATGGCAGATTAAGCGCCTCATTCCTATCATTGTTTTTTTCGTTCATAAGAATAAAAGAAGGCAGGATTTCTCTTTTCTCTACTGTTCCCGGGCCTGTTAACTGAGGTATCTTAAGTATCTTTATATCGGAAGTTTCACCCCTGGTACTATTAACTTCA
The DNA here is from genome assembly GCA_030611115.1 of Deltaproteobacteria bacterium. The sequence goes on along the minus strand of JAUWQK010000049.1, from coordinate 169 downwards.
GTATATGCTGCAACACTATTGGTCGTGCCTAAATCTATCCCAATTATATAAACCGGTTCAGACAATATAAAACTCCTTATTATTGCTATTTATCTTTGATGAATTTGTATATTATGCTGCTTCCCAGCGAAGCGGGGCGGTGAACGATTATGCCTTTAGCTTAAAAAAT
>JAUWQK010000074.1 GCA_030611115.1 Deltaproteobacteria bacterium | reverse complement strand
CATGCCTGTAGTAACTGAGTTCTATTGGAGAATCAATTCTAGCAATGACCTGGAACTCAGTTCTTTTATTGTCTTTTCCTTGAGCAAAAACACTGAGTTCCTTTAACGGCTCAAATTTATTTTCTATTCCAGCTACTTCATAAATCTCTGTCCCATCTAAGCCCAGGGATTTATGGTTTTCACCTTGTTTAAACTGAAGGGGCAATATTCCCATACATATCAAATTGCTTCTGTGTATGCGTTCAAAACTTTCAGCAATTACCGCCTTAATACCCATGAGATATGTTCCCTTGGCGGCCCAGTCGCGTGAACTGCCGGTACCGTAGTTTTTACCTGCAATTACAAGCAATGGCGTAGCTTCTTTTTGGTATTGCATTGCCGCTTCATATATTGTCATTTTTTGACCATCTGGTAAAAAAACCGTCCAGCCGCCGTCAATGCCGGGTACAAGCTTGTTTTTCAAGCGGATATTTCCAAATGTTCCTCTCAGCATTACTTCATGATTCCCGCGACGCGAACCAAACGAATTAAATTCAGAAGGAGTTAAACCCTGGTCGATAAGATATGCCCCTGCCGGGCTGTCAACCGGAATTGCCCCTGCCGGCGATATGTGATCGGTTGTTATACTATCGCCTAACAATGCCAGAATCCTGGCTCCTTTTATATCCTGAAGTTCAGGAATTGTTTTGTTTAAGTCTTTTAAAAAAGGGGGTTCTTTGATGTATGTGGATTTTGAGTCCCAATTAAAAAGAGTTCCTTCAGGAACAGGAAGAGTTTTCCATTGATTTGATCCTTCAAACGCATTTTCATAAGCTTTTTTATACATTTCAGGGAGTATAACTCTTTTCACAGTGTCTTTAATTTCTTTCGTTGACGGCCAGATTTCACGAAGATATACAGGCTTGTCGTTGTTATCCAATGCAATTGGTTCTTTATCAAAATCAATGGTAACTTTTCCGGAAATAGCAAAAGCAATGACTAATGCCGGTGAAGCAAGGAAATTGGCTCTGGTAAGAGGAGAAATTCTTCCTTCAAAATTACGGTTGCCGCTAATGACGGAAGCTGCCACAAGGTCATGGTCTTTTACCGCATCAGCCACTGCCTTTGGCAGAGGGCCGCTGTTTCCAATACAGGTAGCACATCCATATGCCACAAGATGGAACTTTAAAGCCTCAAGATACGGCATAAGCTCCGCTGCTTTTAGATAATTGATTGCAGCTTTTGATCCTGGAGCAAAGCTGGTTTTGACCCATGGTTTTACTGATAGTCCGCGTTCAACGGCTTTTTTGGCCAGCAGTCCTGCGCCGATCAGGACATTTGGATTTGATGTATTAGTACAGCTTGTGATTGATGCAATTACAACTGATCCGTGGTTGAGCTTAAATTTTTTGCCATGCATATCTACATCAATTTCATTTTTCATACTAACTTCCGTAGATAATCCGTCAGTTGAAGATGCCTCCTTAAAGTCATTTAAAAAAGTCTTTTTAATTTTAGAAAGAGGAATTCTTTCTTGTGGACGTCTTGGGCCTGCCATGCTCGGCTCTATGTCGCTCATGTTAAGATGGATTGTATCGTTAAAAAGCGGATCTTCCGTTGTTTCTGTTCTGAAAAGCCCCTGTTTTTTACAATAGCTTTCTATCAGGGTAATAACTTTTTCAGAGCGACCGGTTAAACGAAGGTATTTTATTGTTTCATCATCCACAGGAAAAAAACCCATTGTTGCACCATATTCAGGAGCCATATTTGCTATGGTAGCACGATCTTCCAGGCTTAAGGCATTAACGCCGGGTCCAAAGAATTCGACAAATTTTCCAACCACTCCTTTTTTTCGCAGCAACTCGGTAATGGTGAGCACCAGATCCGTGGCTGTTGTGCCTTCAGGAAGATTGCCGGTTAATTCAAAACCTGTCACTTGTGGAGTAAGCAGATAATATGGGCTGCCCAGCATAACAGCTTCCGCCTCTATACCTCCGACGCCCCAGCCGAGCACACCGATTCCATTGATCATTGTTGTATGTGAATCAAGGCCGACAAGGGTGTCAGGGAAAGCCATCCTCCGGCCGTCATTATTTTTGACAAATATAACTCTTGCAAGATATTCCAGGTTTACCTGGTGTATTATACCCGTGGCTGGAGGTACGACGCTTAAATTCTCGAAATTTTTCTGGCCCCATCGCAAAAAGGTGTATCGCTCAAAATTACGTTTGAATTCTTTTTCAACATTATATTCAAAAGATTCTTTGGACCCAAAAGAATCAACCTGAATCGAGTGGTCTATGACCAGCTCAACAGGAATATGAGGATTTATCTTTATTGGATTTATTTGCAAACGTTTTGCAGCTTCACGCATACCAGCCATATCCACCAAAGAGGGGACTCCGGTAAAATCTTGCAGCAGTATGCGGGCAGGCATAAAAGGTACTTCATAATATACCGGGACATCAGCATTCCATCCGGCCATATTTTCTATATCATTTGTTGTTATAATATTGCCGTCTTCATTTCTAACAAGGTTTTCAAGCAGGATTTTTATGCTAAAGGGCAATCGGTCAATTCCAGTAAAACCGGAATCTGCTAATTTGCTGAGACTGAAATAATTAACTTGACCATCTAAAGTGTTTAAGGTGGATTTTGTTCCAAAACTGTTCTTAAAATCAGCCATATGACCTCCGAACTCTGCTAATTTATTTTTGACAAAAAAGATTCTAAAAAACATAAAAAAATTAACTTTACAACCTTTTGCTATAAATTTAGTAACTGATTATCATTTTTTTATTCTTGACAAGATGCTGTAATTTGTTTATAAGCTAATTCTTAAAAGCTTGATTCATATGCCTTACTGCTTCTGCTTGTTTTTGTTATTAATTTGTTTGAGTGTTATCAAGTTAGCGCAGGTGTTACTTTTTTATAAATGCAATTTTAGGAGTGTGCCCGAGATATGAGGCTGGATAATTTATTAGAGCGGAATAAAGATGCTATTGTAAAAAAATGGCTGGTCTCAGCTATTGATAACTATCCTGCCGACAGTGCCAAATTTATGAAGAGCCAGAAAGATCCTTTTGCTAATCCGGTCGGCAATACCCTTTCTGTAAATTTAGGGCCGCTTTTCGATGAACTTCTTAATGAAATGGATTATGAATCCATAACATCTTATCTTTATCCTATTTTAAGAATCAGAGCTGTACAGCCCATTTTATACTATTCAAAATCAACCGGCTTTATCTTTTTGTTAAAAAAGGTTATCAGAGGGGTTTTAAAAAAAGAACTTTCAGATCTTGATAGTTTAAAAGAGTTGTTGCATTTTGAATCAAAGATAGATGAACTAACTTTAATTGCCTTTGATGTTTATCTAAAATGCAGGGAGAAGGTTTATGATATAAAGGCAAAAGAGGAGAGAAACAGAACCTTCCGCGCATTTGAGAGGGCGGGTTTGTTAACTGAGATTTCGGCAGAAGGACCGAGTCTCTGAAGATTCAAATATTACTATGGAGGCTTCAGGCAGCAAGTAAAAGGTGTAGTTCAAAATGAAATTTGAAAGTTGCTGTGAAGCCATAGAGCGAGGTAATGTTAATGAATGAAAAGTATTTGTATTCCCTCATGGCAGTTATTGCTCTTTTTCTGGTTGCCTATGCGGGCGTTGAAGCAATAGGGCTTCAGTGGTTATTCGGGATCATTATTCCTTATCTGGCCTTGATTACATTTATTGTAGGATTTGTGATGCGAGTCAATGACTGGGCGCGTTCTCCAGTTCCATTTGCTATTCCCACAACATGCGGTCAGCAAGAATCACTTCCATGGATCAAACCCAGTAAGATTGATAATCCATTTTCAACAGGTGGTGTTATCATAAGGATGGCCCTGGAAATATTGTTATTCCGTTCCTTATTCAGGAATACAACATGCAAATTGAACGAAGGGCCAAAGATTTCTTATGTATGGGAAAAGTGGCTGTGGTTGTTTTCACTGGCGTTTCACTATTCATTCCTTACGGTGCTGGTGAGACATCTGCGTTTTTTTCTTGAACCTGTCCCATTTTGTCTTCAAATTCTTGAAAAGGTTGACGGGTTTCTCCAGATTGGACTGCCTGGTGTCCTGATTTCCGGTGTGGTTCTTCTGGCTGCGGCAATGTTTTTGCTTCTCAGGAGAATATTAATTTCACAGGTAAGATATTTTTCACTTGCCGCAGACTTTTTCCCCTTATTCCTCATTATCGGTATCGCCGTATCCGGAATTATGATGCGATATTTTACAAAGGTAGATATCGTTGGCGTTAAAGAGCTGACAATGGGTCTGGTAACATTTCATCCACACATTCCGGATGGGATTGGCGCTATTTTTTATGTTCATGTATTTTTTGTCAGTGTTCTGCTGGCATATTTTCCTTTCAGTAAACTAATGCATTTAGGTGGAGTATTCCTGAGCCCGACGAGAAATGTCCGTTGTAACACCAGGGCTCAAAGGCACATAAATCCTTGGAATCCAAAAGTTAAGGTTCATACATATGCAGAGTATGAAGATGATTTTAGGGAAAAAATGATAGAAGCTGGACTCCCAGTGGAAAAGGAGTTATAATGGCAGATTTAAAACCAGATGAACTAATTGCAAGGACAGATTTTACTCCGCCCAGAACCGGGTGGATGGACACCCCCACTGTAATTAGAGAGGGGATGTTTTGTTACGCCGCTAAACCTAAGAGCGTTGAAACACTTGGCCTTCCATATGCAAGAGAATGGAACCCGCTTGATGACGACTGGAAACTTCCCGAAAATTGGAAAGAAATCATTATAGAGGGGATGAGGGACAGGCTGGAAAGGTTTAGAACATTTAAAATTTTTATGGACATTTGTGTGCGTTGCGGTGCATGCGCTGACAAATGTCATTTTTTTATCGGAACAGGCGATCCAAAAAACATGCCCGTTGTTCGAGCAGAGCTCCTCAGGTCTATATACAGAAATGAATTTACAAAAGCCGGAAAGATACTCGGAAAATTTGCCGGCGCAAGGGAGCTTACTTTGGATGTTCTGAAAGAGTGGTGGTATTATTTCTTTCAGTGCAGTGAATGCAGGCGATGTTCGGTATTCTGCCCTTATGGTATTGATACGGCAGAAATAACAATGATGGGGAGAGAGTTGCTTAATCTCTTGGGCTTAAACATAGACTGGATTGCAACCCCGGTGTCAAATTGTTACATGACAGGAAATCATATGGGAATTCAGCCGCATGCATTCGTGGATATGCTGGATTTCTTTACTGATGAAATTGAAGATACAACCGGTATAAGGGTTCACCCGACATTCAACAAGAAAGGCGCTGATATTCTATTTGTAACGCCTTCCGGCGATGTGTTCGGTGATCCAGGCACATATACTGCTATGGGGTATATGATACTTTTCCATTACTTAAAGGAGAAATACGGGCTTGATGTTACATGGAGTACGTACAATTCAGAGGGTGGAAATTTTGGCCTTTTTACCTCGAACGAGGTAATGAAAAGGCTGAATGCAAAAATGTATGCAGAAGCCAAGAGACTTGGCGTTAAATGGATACTTGGTGGTGAATGCGGTCACATGTGGCGGGTGATAAACCAGTATATGGATACCATGAATGGTCCTGCTGATTTTCTTGAAGAACCGGTTAATCCAATAACCGGCACTAAGTTTGAGAATGCAAAATCCACAAAGATGGTACATATAGTTGAATTTACCGCTGACCTGATCAAACACGGCAAGCTAGATCTTGATCCCAGCCGAAATGATAATTTAAAAGTTACGTTTCATGATTCATGCAATCCGGCCAGGAGTATGGGAATGTTTGATGAACCCCGATATGTAATCAAGAATGTATGCAATAATTTCTATGATATGCCGAGGAATTGTATTCGGGAACAAACCTTCTGCTGCGGTAGTGGATCAGGACTTAATGCAAGTGAAGATATGGAGTTGAGGTTGTCCGGTGGATTGCCCAGGGCAAATGCAGTAAAATATGTTCAAGAAAAACACGGGGTGAATATGCTTGCCTGTGTTTGTGCAATTGACAGGGCGGTACTTCCACCTCTAATGGGATACTGGGTTCCTGATGTGGATGTAACTGGAGTTCACGAGATGGTGGCCAATGCCTTGATAATACCCGGTGAACAGGAAAAAACAATGAACTTGCGTGGAGAAGATATTCCCAATAAGGATGAAATGGATCCTGAAGAATATTATACACGCCCTGCTTTTTCCGGCCGGTAGCGGGGGACCGATTTTGAGTAATGGAGGATGAGTGGATGAATGATAAGAACAAGATAGTTATTGGCTTAATCATTTTTGTTGCAATTGTAACATTTCCTTTTTGGTATAATTTAGGAAAAGCATCCTCTGCACCTGAGCCAAAGCTGTCTGAAAAGGCGAAAGCTGCAAAAGAATGTGTTGTGCCTAAAGCGGATATGAAGCAAAAGCATATGCAGATTCTTGACCTGTGGAGAGATACAGTAGTACGGGATGCAAATAGACTTTACAAAAGCGGCAGCGGAAAGATTTTCAACATGAGTCTTTCTGCTGGTGAAGAATCATGCATGGGATGTCATGAGAATAAGGCTGAATTTTGTGATAAATGCCACAATTATGCTTCGGTAGACCCTTACTGCTGGGATTGCCACATAGCGCCGAAGGAGAAGAAGCCGGAGGAGAATAAGTAATGGGAAACAGCAGAAGAAGCTTCTTGAAAGTAGCTGGAATAACAGCTTTAGGGATAGGGACAAAGCCGGTTCTTGATGTATTTGCTGCATCAGGAGGACACGGAGCAGAACCCAAACCGGAAGTCTCTCAAAATGAAGAAGCCCTTACAGCTAAGAAATGGGGAATGGTAATAGACACCAGGAAATTTCATTCAGCAGAGGATCTTGACCCGATCATTGAAGCCTGTCATAAGATCCATAATGTTCCTGAAATTCCAGAGCCCAGACATAAGATCATGTGGATCTGGGAGGATAAGTATAAACATGTCTTTACTCACAGGGAACATGAATTAATTAATGACAGAATTAAACATCTGCCGTTCCTGGTATTATGCAATCACTGTGAAAAACCAGCATGTGTCAGAGCATGTCCTACAAAAGCAACATTTAAAAGGGATGACGGAATTGTCTTGATGGACTTTCACAGGTGTATTGGGTGCAGATTCTGCATGGCGGCATGTCCATATGGATCAAGAAGTTTTAACTTCAGAGATCCGCGCCCTTTCATCAAAGAGGAAAATAAAGAGTTTCCGACAAGGATGAAGGGTGTTGTGGAAAAGTGCAATTTCTGTGC
>JAUWQK010000182.1 GCA_030611115.1 Deltaproteobacteria bacterium | reverse complement strand
AAGATTTTGTCTTATTTGTTCAGTTCTTCATATATTTTTCTGAAAGCTTCACTGTCTTTCATCTTTTTTATCATTATGTAATCGTATGCTTTTTTAAATATTGGAAGGTCTTTCGGTCTAAAAAAATTATATTTTCTGTTTCCCCTTTGATCGACAATGGCATCGATATATCGTTTAAGGACCCAGTAATTCAGCTTGTCCCTTGTTAGTCCAGGTACTGCCTCTAGCACTTCTCCTGGGCTCAACTTGTTATTTGTTTTGATCATTTAATATCCTGTTGCAGAAATACATACATTAATTTTAATATTAATATTTGTACTAATATTAATTGTCAAGTATTTTTTAATATTTTTAAAATTTGGTGGCCGAAGCGTTTTTTGGATTTTACGAAAAGAATATATTTTTTTCTTAGAGGAACAAGGGGGACGAACAAAAGGGGTTAAATTTAGGCGTTTCTTTTTTCATTTGTTTGAGGTAATGAAGTCACATGCCACGTCAAGCCAGAATAGATGCGCCGGGAGCCTTGCATCATATCATATGCAGGAGTATCGAGCGACGAAACATTTTTAAAGACAATACCGATCGAAACCGGTTTCTGGAAAGACTCGGTTCTGTTTTGCAAAAGACCTCCACACCCTGCTATGATGTCCACCTTTTCCGTCCCTGACCTGATGAACCAAGGCTTGATTTACGAACGTAAGATATGCTTATTTGAAAAACAACCTTGAATTTTAACCGCTTTAAATATGGAAACTACCTCATGGATACTAAACCCTCTGGAACAAATAACAAACAGAGGGGGTGTTGCAGAAGCATTTGCCGGCCAGGAACTGATAGCCGGTTCCGGTATTGATATCAAACCGCGACTTTATTACTGGCATCGGGAGGCTCGTTCCTCAAATGCTGAGGTGGATTATCTGATAGTGAGTAATGACCGGATCATTCCATTTGAAATAAAAAGCGGAAAAGAGGGCTCTCTGAAGAGCATGAAAATATTTTTAAAAGGGCATCCGCTATCTCCATATGGAATCCGGTTTTATGGCGGAATGCCCAACATCGTGGATAACATCCGATCCTATCCGCTGTATTGCGTGGCAGGATTGAGGGACGGCTGAACAGTTACGTTGTTTGCAGAAAGTTCCTTAGAATCCTTTTGCCGACTGATGTCATGATAGATTCAGGATGAAACTGGATTCCTTCTGTTGAATGTTTTTTATGCCTGATGCCCATGATTTCTCCGTCATCGGATTCCGCACTTATCTCCAGACAATCGGGCAGATTTTCTCTTGATACGGATAAAGAGTGATAACGCATAGCCGTAAATGGTTTGCGTATGCCCTGATACAAAGTTTTTCCATCAGCCTTTATTATGGAGGTTTTTCCATGCATTAACCGTTTGGCTGAAATTACTTTTCCGCCAAAAGCAACAGCAATGGTCTGATGCCCTAAACACACACCAAGAATTGGAATCAGGCCGGAGAAATGCTTAACAACTGAAAGCGATATTGCTGCTGTTTCAGGCCTGCCCGGTCCTGGTGATATAACAATTCCCGAGGGTTTCATGGTAATAAGATCAGAAACAGAAACCACATCATTGCGGAATACTTTGACCGGACTGCCAAGCTGTTCAATATATTGCACCAGGTTGTATGTAAATGAATCATAGTTGTCAATCATTACGATCATATGTGTTTCTCCCCTATGAGATGGTTTTCTGTAATAGTTGCAGCGCCTTTTGTATTGCCATTGCTTTATTGACGGTTTCAACTCGTTCCCGTTCAGGATCGGAGTCTGCAACTATTCCTGCGCCTGCTCGTACGGTCAGCCGTTTGTTTTCAATGCTGGCGGTTCTTATGGTAATGGCCAGATCCATATTGCCGTGAAAAGAAATATATCCAACTGCGCCCCCATACGGGCCTCTGGGTTCCTGTTCCAGTTCTGCGATGATTTCCATGGCTCTTACTTTAGGAGCGCCTGATAAGGTTCCGGCAGGGAATGAGGCTGATAGAAGATCCCATGCATCACAATCAGAACGCAGGTCACAGCATATGTTGGATACAAGGTGCATTACATGAGAATACCTTTCGACAATCATAAGATCCGTAACCTGAACCGTACCAACTTCTGCAACCCGTCCGAGGTCATTGCGTCCTAAATCTACCAGCATAAGGTGTTCGGCTCTTTCTTTTTCATCTTGAAGAAGCTCATTTGCAAGTGCCCTGTCTTCCTGCTCGGTTTTTCCTCTGGGTCGTGTTCCGGCAATAGGGCGAAGGGTGGCTACTCTGTTTTCCAGCCTTACCATTGTTTCCGGTGAAGAGCCGACGAGTGCCATATCATCGAGATGCATAAAGAACATATAGGGAGAAGGATTAATATATCGTTGGGCCCGATACAGTTCCAGGAGGTCAGGAGGAGTTTCACAGATAAAGGGCTGAGATATTACAGTTTGAATAACTTCACCTTCATGGATATATTTTTTTACTGTTTTTACGTTTGATCGAAAAGTATCTTCTTCCATTTGAGCAGTCAGCTTGTATTCCGCTTGACTTTTTTGGATATTTTTTTCCAAGGGATTGCTATCTATTGATTCAAGCATGGCCTGTAATCGAGCGGCAGCCTCATCATAAGTTTGTTCGGGATCCTGATTTTCATCCAAAAATGCGATGACTATGCCGAAGAACGTATTGTGGATATTGTCAAAGATAATGAGTTCATCCGGTATTATAAAATGAGCAAAAGGCTTATTATCAGGCAACATATTCGGGATTTTTTCAAAAAAGGAAACCATTTCATAGGTTAAATATCCTACCATTCCTCCCCAGAACCTGGGAAGTTCAGGAATATCAGCCGGTTTGTATCTGCTCATAAAATCTCTAAGGATCTCCAGCGGTTTTCCATTATGGGGGATCTTATTTAAGGTGTCGTTGCCTTGAATTTCCACTTCTTTTTTAAACACTTTGATATGAAAGCGGGTTGAGGAGCCAAGAAAGCTGTATCTTCCCCATCTTTCACCTCCTTCTACACTTTCAAAGAGAAATATAGGCCCTTTATTTTTATAAATTTTCTTAAAAAGTGAAACAGGGGTCTCAGTATCCGCCAGGATTTCTACACAAACAGGAATTACGTTATTGTGCTCTGCCAATTGGATAAATTTATCTTTGTCTGGAAATTGTTTTATAAGCATAAATGCTCCTTTATCTGTAACTACGCAGGTAGAGAGGCTGAAGGCTGAAGACTGTTAGGAAAAAGCGCATTTTAAAGCCATGTTTGGTGCAAGAATCAAATATTTTCGCCAAAGTACGGCAATCGTACTCTTCTAACCCCTTCAGCCTTCAGCCTAAACAGCTTCAGTCTGACTACGTGAGTAGTTACTTAAGATCAAGCAATTCTTGTTATGGAAATCAACATCCATATACCAATGATTATAAAAAAGATCCCTGCTCCGATTTGTATATAATCCGGAGGTAAAAGGCGACTTAACCCTGCCCCGAATAATACTGCAAGAAGGGAACTCACAACCAGGGCAAAAGCCGAGCCCAAAAATACGGAAATCTTTGAATTGTAATTAGCTGAAAGGCTTAATGTGGCTAATTGGGTTTTATCTCCAAGTTCCGCAAGGAATACTAAACCAAATGTAGTAATAAAAAGTTTAAAATCCATGCTTTTCTCCGGTTAGACCTAAGTTGAGCGATTTTTGGGGAAGAGATGTGATGAGATCTTGATGCATAAGGGTTTGCGAAAACCGCAGGCATACCCATGGATATATCGAAGATTTTCACGAATCCTTGATGCGCAAGAGATCAGTGCA
>JAUWQK010000214.1 GCA_030611115.1 Deltaproteobacteria bacterium | reverse complement strand
ATAAGTTTTTTTCATTATTCCAATTAAATATTTTCATGGAATAAATATATCACAATGTGTGCGTTATGTCAACTGGAAAATCCGGAGCAAACCGGACACCTGTTTCGGTTTAATTCGGACACCCATTTCGGAATTAACCGGACACCTGTTTCGGTTTTTATTCGGACATTTTGAAGGTTTTCGCCGGAATAATTTCACAAAAATGTTTGGCGAAAATTGCATTGTTCTGTTTTCGAGATATTACCTTTTGATGTTAATTAAAAACATTAGAAGGAGAATAAAAAGCAATGAACAGGAGAATGCGAATGAAAGACATCAGAAGAGTAATACGGTTAAATCAGCAGAGCGGTTTATCTACACGTCAAATTGCAAAAGCGCTCAATATCTCAAGGTCAACTATATCGGATTACCTGCAGCGTTATAAGCAATCCGGTTTAGAATTAGCGAATTTAGACGGGTTGAATGATTCCCAGATTTATGCGTCGCTATTTCCGGTTAAAGCCGATGCAGAGAAAAAACATCAAAAACCTCTTCCTGATTTCAGTAAAATTCATACTGAACTCAAAAGACGTTATATGACCCGTCAGTTATTATGGGAAGAGTATCGACAGGCTTATCCTGATGGATACGGCTATACCCCCCGATACATCGGGGTCAGCTGTATAAGGATTGGTCCAAAAGTCTCACTGTATCCATGCGTCAGATTCACAAAGCCGGTGAAAAGATGTTTGTTGATTATTCCGGATTAAAATGGAAGGTGACCGATCCTAAAACCGGTATTGTAGAAGAAGTAGATATATTCGTTGCGGTATTAGGAGCAAGTGGCTACACCTATGCCGAGGCGAGCCGTGATCAAACCAAGCAATCATTTATCAATTCTCATAATCATGCCTTCAAATATTTTGGTGGTGTAACTGAAATGATTATACCGGATAATCTAAAGTCAGCGGTAACCAAAGCCTGTCGTTATGATCCTGATCTGAATGAGACTTTTCAGGATATGGCAGAGCACTATGATACTGTTATCCTTCCGGCCCGCCCTTATCGTCCCAAAGATAAAGGTAAAGTGGAATTGTCTGTAAAACTGGTTCAGCGGTGGATATTAGCCAGACTGCGCTATCAAACATTTTTTAGTATTGAAGAACTCAATGAAACAATTTGGCTTTTGCTTGACGATTTGAATAACCGTAAGATGAAGAAATTGGAAAAGAGTCGCAGACAACTGTTTGAAGAATTAGACTCTTTGGCGCTCAAGCCTTTACCGGTATATCCCTACGAATTACGTGAGTTTAAACTATGTGGGGTCAGCATTGATTACCATATTGAATTGTTGAAATGCTATTATAGTGTGCCATATCAGTTAGTCGGCAAAGAGGTGGATGTCCGTTTTACCGCAACAGTTGTAGAGGTATTCTACCAGCATAAACGTGTTGCTTTTCACAAGAGGCTTTACCGCATAGGCGCATATTCTACTCAAAAGGAACACATGGCGTCTTCTCATCGTGTCTATGCCGAGTGGACGCCGTCACGACTTATTAACTGGGCATTAGGTTTTGGCAAGAATATGGGCGAGTTGGTAAAAACTATCATGGAAGTAAAACCCCACCCGGAGATGGGTTTCAGAACCTCTCTTGGAATTATCAATACCGCAAAAAAGTATGATAAAGAAGCTGTTGAACTTGCAGCGCGTAAAATGATTGAATTGAAGAGTTATCGAGTCAGGCATTTTCGATCGATCTTGAAAAATAAAACCTACTTGACTGCCCGGAAACAATGCGATTTAACTTTGCCTCAAAAGCACGAAAATCTGCGGGGAGCGCTCTACTACAAATAAGAAAGGGAAATAATGTCATCATTCCAACATACACTTGACCAGATTGCTGAACTTAAACTAAATGGCTTCAAAGCGGCGTTGCTTCAACAAGTCGAAGATCCATCCTATACTGCTTTGACCTTTGAAGAAAGAATATCTCACCTGATTTCCAATGAAGTACTGGAAAGGAAAAACCGCAAAATTAAAAGACTTCTGTCTCGTTCCAAATTGAAATACAAATCCGCTTTTAGCGAAGACGTCGATTATTCTCCTTCCAGAAATATTGATAGAAGAATACTCTTATCTCTATCTGAAAATGAGTGGATAAAACATCATCAAAATATCATTATTACCGGGGCAACAGGAACCGGTAAAACCTATCTGGCTTGTGCTCTCGGAAATAATGCTATTAAAAATGGCTATTCCGTTTATTATGCCAGAATAACAAAACTATTTGCTCAAATTCCTATTGTCAGAGGAGATGGATCTTATCTTTCGTGGTTGGCAAACCTGTCTAAGTTTAATGTCCTGATCCTGGACGATTTTGGCTCATGCCCCATTAAGATGCAAGATGTCCAGGAACTCCTGGAGATCGTTGAAGAACGATCGCAAATCGGAAGTGTGATTATTACCAGCCAGTTGAATGTTAAAGATTGGCATGATTATTTGGCCGAACCAACTGTAGCTGATGCTATTCTGGATCGGCTTATTCACAATTCACATCGCATAAATCTGAAAGGAGATTCAATGAGAAAAGTGAAAAATTCACTTTCCAATTCGGACACTTTGGAGTAATTTTAAAAAGTGAAAACAGAACAATCTCAAACTGTCCGAATAATTCCGAAACAGGTGTCCGGTTTGACCGGAATTACCATTCGGGAACAAGGTTCGTAACTACAGTTGCAGATGCTTCGGTTTTTTTGCTGATTGCATTCCATACTAACTCCCTAAAAAATTGTTTATTATTGGATCGAGTAAACCTTCAGAAGGTTGGAATGGATATTTATAAAAGGAAGAGTTTGAGAAACCTTGGTGTCTCATTAGAAATATTACCGATAAGATACTCCGATGCTTGCATCGGGGTAGTTCATTGGACCAAATTTCAAACCAATACTTGTCCCTGATATTGGAAATCCAGTTTTAAAAGAAGCTGTTATTCCACTTTTTGCACATAAAAGTACAGGAAAAACG
>JAUWQK010000125.1 GCA_030611115.1 Deltaproteobacteria bacterium | reverse complement strand
GACCATCAATCGCCCGATATCGCTCAGGGTGTAAATATAGGTGAGGGTCTGTTCAAGGATCAGGGCGCAGGAGATCAAGGGCTTATGTTTGGGTTTGCAACCGATGAAACTCCTGAATTAATGCCGATGTCCATAATATATGCTCATAAGCTATGCCGTCGTCTCGCAAAGGTTAGAAAGAGCGGTTCTCTTGATTTTCTCAGGCCTGACGGAAAATCTCAGGTCACAATTGAATATGAAAACGGTACGCCAAAACGGGTTGATGCCGTAGTGATAGCCGCACAGCACAAACCAGACATAGAATATGAAGAACTGAGAGAAGCTATTATAGAAGAGGTAATAAAAAAAGTAATCCCCAAAGAATTGAGAGATGGGGATACCGATTATTTTATAAATGCTACAGGCAAGTTTGTAATTGGCGGTCCCATGGGAGACTGTGGTCTTACGGGCAGAAAAATCATTGTTGATACTTATGGCGGTCAGGGCAGCCATGGCGGCGGATGCTTTTCAGGAAAGGATCCTTCCAAGGTTGATCGTAGCGCATCGTACATGGGCAGGCATATTGCAAAAAACGTTGTTGCGGCCGGTTTAGCGAAAAAATGTGAGGTGCAGATAGCATATGCCATAGGAGTGGCGGAGCCGGTTTCTGTTATGGTAGATCTTATGGGCACGGGAGTTGTACCCAAATCCAGAGTTAAAGAAATAATTAAAGATGTTTTTGATTTAAGGCCTGCAGCAATAATTGAATATCTTGATCTTTTGCGGCCGATTTATAAAAACACCTCGGCATATGGCCACTTCGGCCGGACTGAGCCGGAATTTACCTGGGAAAAAACAAACATGAAAGATATTATTAGAGAAAAAGCAGCGCTATAACCTAAATTGAGCGATTTTTGGCTTGATCTGCGCTGATCTCTTGCGCATCAAGGATTAGCGAAAATCCTCAACATATCCACGGGTATGCCTGCGGTTTTCGCAAACCCTTATGCATCAAGATATCAGCACATTTCTTCCCCAAAAATCGCTCAACTTAGGTATAAAGGAGATAATAAGATATAATGAATTACGATATTAAGGATATTAAGCTTGCAAAGCAAGGCGCTCTTCGAATTGAATGGGCTAACCAGAGCATGCCTGTTCTGAACCGCATAAAGGAAAGGTTTGCAAAGGAAAAACCATTAAAAGGCTTAACTCTTGCCGCCTGTCTTCATGTGACAACTGAAACGGCATCTCTTATGAAAACTTTAAAAGCAGGGGGTGCCAGGGTTTTTCTTTGCGCTTCAAATCCCCTGAGCACACAGGATGATGTGGCGGCATCTCTTGTAAAGAATGACAAAATTTCTGTTTTCGCCATAAAGGGTGAGAATAATAAGACATATTACAGTCACATTAATTCAGTCCTTGATGCCGGACCCCAGTACACAATGGATGATGGCGCCGACCTTGTTTCTATTATTCACTCAGAAAGGTCTGAGCTTTTGGACCAGGTAAAGGGGGGCACAGAGGAAACCACAACCGGAATTATTCGGCTTAAAAGCATGGCTGCGGACGGAGTCCTGAAATATCCTATTATTGCCGTGAACGATGCAAAAACAAAGCATTTTTTTGATAATCGTTATGGCACAGGCCAGAGCACCCTGGATGGAATCATACGCGCAACAAACCGCCTGATTGCCGGTACGAATTTCGTTATTTGCGGCTATGGATGGTGTGGAAAGGGCCTTGCGATGCGAGCAAAAGGAATGGGCGCAAATCTTATTATAACCGAAGTTGATCCCACTGCCGCTCTTGAAGCTGTAATGGATGGTTTTAGCGTGATGCCGATCAGTAAGGCAGCAAGGATAGGTGATATTTTCTGTACCGTTACCGGTAATATAAATGTTATAAGAAAAAGCCACTTTAACATTATGAAACATGGCGCTATTGTAGCAAATTCCGGACATTTTAATGTTGAACTTGATCTCGAAGGATTAAAGAGCATTACAAAGTCTTTAAGAACAATAAGGCCTTTTGTGGATGAACATACTCTT
This sequence comes from Deltaproteobacteria bacterium, assembly GCA_030611115.1. The sequence goes on along the minus strand of JAUWQK010000125.1, from coordinate 2,899 downwards.
GAAAATGGCAGGATTGTAAATGTTCTTGGCGAGGGCAGGCTTATAAATCTTGCTGCTGCCGAAGGACATCCCTCAAGTGTTATGGATATGAGCTTTGCCAACCAGGCCTTAAGTATAGAATATATGGTAAAAAGTAAAAAACCTTTTGAAAAAGATGTCTATCCGGTACCCGAAAATATAGATATGGAAATCGCCAGAGAAAAACTGGCGGCAATGGGAATTACCATTGATAATCTGACTGCTGAACAGAAAAAATACCTGGCATCATGGACAATGGGGACTTAAGTCTCTGAACTAAAAAATCGGTAACAACTTAGCTTTTTGAAAATATAGTCGCTTCAGGTATAATCAAATTCAAACCATGAAAAACTCACGCATAAGATATCGTAAAAAAAGAACTTGCCGTGAATAAAAATAATAGTAACAATTCAACAAGTCATTAATAAATAATGAATAATATCCCACACGGTTCTTTCTTAACGATCTCTAATGCACTTAAACAGTTTCCTGTTTTGAATTCGATCATACCTGAAGCTCACGCACGACCGGTTTGTTTCATAAAGATAGAGTGTTGCAAAAATTGCTCAATATAGGTAATATTAAGGTGTGCCCATGCTTAAAGTAAAAGATATCATGACGGAAAATCTGATCACTGTCTTGCCCGGGACGGAGATTGCTCATGCCACAAAGCTCCTTTTGGAAAAAGGCATCAATGGCCTCCCTGTGGTGGATGAAATGGGAAGGCTGGTGGGGATCCTTTGCCAGAGCGACCTGATCGCGCAGCAAAAAAAGCTCCCAATCCCCTCATTTTTTACCTTTCTGGATGGGTTCATTCCCTTGACTTCTATAAAGCAGCTTGAAAGAGAGGCTCAGAAGATAGCGGCTACCACCGTTGCCCATGCCATGACTCCAAATCCTGTCACCGTTCGGCCCGAGACAAGTGTTGAAGAGGTGGCCGCTCTAATGGTGGGTAAGAATTTCCATACCCTTCCTGTAGTGGATGAAGGGAAGCTGGTGGTGGGAATCGTAGGAAAGAAGGATGTGCTGAAAACGCTTATGCCAGGCTAACTCCATTATATTCCCTCTTGATTACCTGGTTTATTCGTAACCGTTCACGGTTTACAGTTATCGGTTCACGGTTTTATGTTTTGAGCAGCCGCAAACTGTAAACTGTTAACCGTTATTACGAGAGGTTAATATATTTTCCGATTTAGATGCGAAAGAATTAATTCAAGAGTTGAAATCAATATCCAAAATGCTTCAATCGTTTCATAGTTCATTAAAAAAACTGTGAACCGTGAACCGACAACCGTGAACGGTTACGTTTATTCTTAATGTACGAGACAGGTTTTAAAAGGATGTCATTATGATTCTTAATAACAGTTGGGAGGACTGATATGATACATCAAAGTGTGATTACTGATTTTTGTCAAAAACAATATATGCCTGAAATCGATCCATCGGCCTGCATTCACCCCGTTGCGACAGTTATCGGACGTGTTTCGGTAGGCAAGCGGGTTATGGTTTCGCCCTTTGCATCGGTGCGGGGCGATGAGGGACAGCCGATCTTTGTCGGAGACGAAGCGAACGTGCAGGAAGGGGTGGTCATCCATGCACTTGAAACAGAGCACAATGGCCAACCGATTGAAAAAAACCAGGTTGAAGTTGAGGGGAAAAAGTTTGCGGTTTACGTAGGCAAAAGAGTCTCTCTGGCTCATCAGGTTCAGATTCACGGCCCTGCATGCATAGGGGATGATACGTTTGTCGGCATGAAAACGCTCGTCTTTAAAGGAAAGGTAGGGAAAAACTGTGTGATCGAACCCGGATGCATCATCATGGGGGTCAGTGTCGCAGATGGACACTATGTGCCGACAGGAACCGTGTTGAATGACCAGGATGCCGCTGATAACCTCCCTGTGATTACTGATGACTACCCCTTCAAAGATCTGAACAAGGGTGTCGTGCATGTTAATACCAGCCTTGCGGACGGATATAACAAGATTGATTTGCCACAGATGATCACAGCAGGGTGAGGTTGTCTGGTCATCAGATAGAGGCGCAGCTTAATCTTATTGATTTGTAACTACTCAGGTTGGTATAGACTTGAAGGCTATAGGCTATAGGCTGAAGGAAACAGGTGATCTATCGCTTAACCAATACGTATTAAAAGGATTGGCCACTGTTTTTTCTTTAGGCTCACTTCGATGTAAGTTTTAGATATTCTTGCATTTTATTATCAGCGGGCGAGTCTTGTATCATGCAATTTATTGGTACGCCCGGCTGGATTTGAACCAGCGGCTTCCAGCTCCGGAGGCTGGCGCTCTATCCCCTGAGCTACGGGCGCACAAATTCTCAACCAAATAGTATGTTTACGTTTACAAGTCAAGAATGTTGAAAATTACGTAGCAATTTAGCCTTTTGAAAAAAAGTCCGACAGGATAACAGGATAGACAAGATTTTATTTAAAAAGCGCAATCTGTCGCGATAGGAATGGAGTTTTCCCTGCACCGAAGTGGTGAAGAGCTCCCGAAGCATCTATTCGTGATTTTTTAGGCATGCAAACCAAATAGCATACCCACCTTCTATCCCCTCTATACTGCGATAGGAGTGAGAGTAAAAATGCGAGCAAGTCGCGCCGCACTCTTAACGTCACCCAGCCGCAATGCATTGCGAATATCATCCAGCTTATATGCATCATCAAGAGATAAATAAGGTGACCATCCTTTATTCATATCAATCAATTCGACATCAACCTCGGCAACATATTGTCCCTCGTGCACGAGCTTTGTACATCGTCTTTTTTTCATTATATCCTCCTCAAAAAATCTACTGTCCACCGATCGGCATCAGGCCTGTAAGCAGTCCCAGAACTCTCTCAAATGTCTCATTCATATTTTAA
>JAUWQK010000249.1 GCA_030611115.1 Deltaproteobacteria bacterium | reverse complement strand
TCTCCCATCGGAAAGTGTGTAGATGTCCTCTTCAGGATCTTTCAGAAAATAGAAGGCAGGGTTAGCGGCTGCTGCCTGGAGCCATTCAGTTTCATTTATGTCAGTTTCTTCAGGCACCAGGATGATCACACGGACACGAGTCGGTCCGGTGATGGGCAGCGCCCCATCCAGAACAAGATGGTGCTGGGCGTCGATCGTTCCTGTTGTTTCGATGGCTTTTGTTGCGGTTTGCATTTTGTTTTCTCCTTGTATGGATTAATGTTCAATGTTAGGTATGTTTAAGCTTTTTTGATATGGAACTTACCGGATGATTTTTTCGTCTTTTTTCCCCTGTCTACTAATTTCGCCTCTAGCTCCTCAAGCAGTTTGAGAGTTTATCTTGTTCCCATCGTTACGGATTCCATTGTTTTTCACCTAATCTGTCTGGTTTGATTGTGCGACTGTTGCGGTGGTGTGGGGGATTGATTGCGGATGCGATTGCTCTCATGCCGTAGATCACGGCGTGTTTGCTGAAGCGGTGGGTTTTTCCAGGTGCAGAGTGAGTTGTGGTCATGTTAGCTCAAGTTTCGTTTCGCTCCATTATACTTAGATTTCAATTCAATTGCCAAGTGTGCATAGTATGCCTGAATCAAATCAGCAAAATGTTGTGGACTAATTCCTGTTTTCTCAAACTGGTTGAGATAATCTTTAGCACACTGGTACTGCCCAACAAAAAAAGCATAATAAGCAATCCGAATAAAGCATTCAGCTTCAACGGGATGACCTTCAAATCGTTCAAATTCCTTTATGGTTTGTTGAACCGACTGCCATACAATTTCATTTTTCTTTTGAAACATTGCCTCATCACTAATATCAAGCCCCGCTCTCATAGCTTCCAAATAATTTTCATTTTTTGACAGTGTATCTTTCAAATTGTTCAACCTCTGAAGTACCTGTTCAAAATCATAATTTCTTTTATCAATCTTTTGTAAAGAAACTAATTCCTTCAACCAATAGCACTTTTCGTTGACACAATATTCAGGCAAAGATACAAGATGATCTCCAATCTCACTTTCCATTTCTCTAAGGATATGTAAAACTCTTTCATGAAAATGTGAAAAAGGGTCCAAAACATTCATATCTTTCAGCCGTTCTAAAACGCTATGAATCTCTTTCAAGGCTTGATAGCGCTCTCCGAGAGCTAATAAAAGAGATTTGTCTAATTGTTGCTCGATATATGCAAGATGACCGGGTCCCAATAACTGCAAATTCCAGCGAATCCTCAACTCACTTATATCATATACTAATCTTTGTTGCTCCGTAATCTTTGGGTACAATAAAGAACGCCCCTGTTCGATTGCTGAAAGCAATTTTGCCTTATCGCCACTTTGCCGGAAATAGTCCAGCATCAAATTGTCAAATTCCAACAGGTCGTTGGCATTATTTTCATCGATTTTGGCACGATATTTCTCAATCCATTTCTCAGCCTTGTCAGACTTTTTTCCCAATGCATAACTGAGAATCAGATTTTGAAAAGATACATGAATAAGATGTTTATCTCCCATCTCGACGGCGGACTTAGCTGCCTTTTCGTAGTAAAGCAGTGTTTCCGTAGTGTTTCCCTCCATTTTTTTGATTCGGCCAATGTTGTTGTAAATTTTAGGTATAGATTCGCTCACCGCATTTTCGGTAGTATTTAATGCTGAAAGCAGTGTTTCCGAGGCTGCCGCTAACTCCCCCTTGACTTCTTGACATAGAGCATCCACTATTGCTCGCTGTAAGACCAAATCGCCCTCAACATTTTTAAGTCCTGAAGTTAAGGTACCAGCACCCTTATAATTCCCTAACTGAGCGAGGATACTAGCCCTTTTAAGTGTTAACAAATCATTTTCTTTTTCAAAAAGAGTCTGCTCATCACAATCGCAGAGAATTTCATAAGCCTTTCTGATATCCCCCCTTATAGAATGTATTTTTGCATTCAGCAAATTCCACTTGTATCTTACCAATGGATCTACGCAACAAAGCCAACGATAGCGAGATAGTGTTTTTTCTGCAACTATATTTTCGCCAGCATTTATTTGGGTCTCAATTTTGCTGAAAAGTGAAGAATACGGCCATAAAACCTTTTTAGATGAACGGTACATCAAAAAAGCAAATCCAGCCAAGAGAAGAAGGAAAGTGATACCTACCGTATTTGAAAGCCAACCCACCATCCACGACGATATAACTATTATAAATAACTCTGCGCATATTATCACCCGGTATCGATAACGGGTTGTGTCCCCGATTTACTGAACAGGCACTCTGAACGTTAATAATTCTTTCAATGTCCAAATGTGGTCTGTAAGTTTCTGAGCTATAGCTGGTGTCCTTTGCAACCATTTTTTGTTCCCACAATTAACCATTAATCGT
>JAUWQK010000069.1 GCA_030611115.1 Deltaproteobacteria bacterium | reverse complement strand
GTGGAAAAGTGCAATTTCTGTGCTGAAAGACTGGCTGTCGGCAAAATGCCGGCCTGCGTTGAGGCATCAAATGGTGCAATAACAGTTGGCGATCTTGATGACTCTGAGTCGGAAGTAAGAGAACTATTAAGAACAAACTACACTATTCGACGTAAACCAGACCTTGGTGCTGGGCCGTCTGTTTACTACATAGTATGATGATGTGAGGTGGTTATGCTTGAATTAGCTCTTAAAGGAGACAAGAAATACTGGGGATGGGTAATTGCATTGCTTGTTGTTATAGGTGTAGGCTTTGCTGTTTACCTGAAGCAGCTTGATTTTGGTTTGGGAATTACAGGTATGAGCAGAGATGTTTCCTGGGGTTTTTACATTGCTCAGTTTACATTTCTTGTCGGAGTGGCTGCAGGTGGTGTTATGGTAGTTCTTCCCAGATATCTGCATGATTATAAAGCATTCGGCAGAATTACGATTCTGGGAGAGTTTTTGGCTATTGCTGCAGTTGTAATGTGTTTATTGTTTATTATTGCTGACCTTGGGCAGCCGATGCGTGCATTTAATGTTATATTGTATCCCACGCCAGGTTCCATCCTTTTCTGGGATATGATCGTATTAAATGGGTACCTTTTGTTAAATGTAGTAATCGGCTGGAATGTTCTTGAGGCTGAGCGAAACAATATTCATTATGCACCGTGGGTGAAACCATTGATAATTACATCAATCATATGGGCACCAGCCATACATACAGTTACGGCATTTCTATACTGCGGTTTGCCTGGAAGAGGATTCTGGATGACTGCTATTCTTGCACCAAGATTTCTTGCCTCGGCTTTTGCTGCCGGTCCTGCATTGTTAATTTTACTGTGCCTTATAATCAGAAAGGTTACTAAGTTTGATCCAGGAAGAGAGCAGATCCAATCTTTGGCCAAGATAGTTACATATGCTATAATTATAAATGTATTTTTCTTGCTGTGCGAAGTGTTTGTGGTATTCTACAGTAGAATACCGAGCCATATGTCCCATCTGCAATATCTTTTTGTCGGACTTCACGGGCACGGGGCTTTAGTTCCATGGATGTGGACATCGATGGCTTTTATGGTGACAAGCATTGTTTTACTGGTAATTCCTGCTGCAAGAAAGAATGAGAGTGTACTTGCCTTTACCTGTGTGATTTTGTTCATAGGTACCTGGATTGATAAGGGCATGGGTATGATTTCAGGTGGTTTTGTACCCAACCCGCTTCATCATGTTACTGAATATATGCCTACGCTGCCTGAAATCCTTATCACCCTTGGTGTATGGGCAACCGGATTTCTTGTATTGACAATTCTATTCAAGGTCGCTGTGGGTGTTAAGGAAGAAGTTTCAGGCGTAAAAGATACTTGTGAGAGCTGCTAAGTATAAGAAATAGAAATAATTATCGCTGATTAAAAAAGGGTTTGTTCTATTAATTGGACAAGCCCTTTTTGTTTTTTGTGACTACTCATGTAGTCAGGCTGAAGCTGTTTAGGCTGAAGGGGTCAAAAAAGCATGATTGCCGTACTTTGGCGGAAATATCTGATTCTTGCACCAAACATGGCTTCAAAATGCGCTTTTCCCTAACAGTCATCAGCCCATCCACCTGAATAGTTACTTTATTTTAATTATACGAGACGAGATTTACCGCAGAACACATATAAGCCGGATTTTTCAGCAAGGCATGCTATTGTGATGTTCATCTGTGATGCAAGCTTGACGGCATGAAATGATGGACGTGATATCGCAAAAATAACAGGGATACCGGCTTTAGCGGCTTTTTGGACAAGTTCGTAATTTATTCGCGAAGAAAGAATTAATAGACAGGCTTTGCAGAGCGTGTTGTCAAGAAAGAGCTTGCCTATTGTTTTATCAAGAGCATTATGACGGCCAACGTCTTCAGAAATAGATAATAGTTCAAAGTCTGAGCTGTAAAGGGCGGCTGCGTGAGATGAGCGTGTGTTTTTTCGTAGAGGCTGAATAGAGGAAAGATTTTCGAGGAGGTAAAGAGCATTATTGAAGTCTAATTTAATATTATCTTTTTTTACAGGGCAAATGACCTGGCAGTGATTTCTAATCATATGTGAATAGCTAATATTAAATTCCTTTTGGGATGATAAAGAAAATTTCTCAAACAGTTGAGAAATTTCATTTCTTCTTGATTTATTCAGTAAGAGATTAACTTTATTACCATCTGATTTATTTGAAAAAGATAGTGATTCAATATCGTCCGGTTTGTCCACAACGCCCTCTGAAAAACAAAATCCGGCGGCAAGTGGCAGTTCGTCGCCCGGAGTTCGCATTATAATAGAATATAATCTATCCTGTATAATTATTTTAAGAGGTTCTTCACTAATTAGCTTGTGATGGGAAGAAGTGGTTTTGTTTTTATCCATATAGAGCGCTGAATGTTTTAAAAAAGTATTCAAAATTGATCACCTTGTGTTCAGGGTTCAGGGGTCAGGGATCGGGGATCAGGGGCCAGGGGGTCACAGTTCACGGTTAGAGAGCAATGAAGAAATCAAGGCTAATCAACCGTGAATCTCAACAACACGAGCAGTTACCATGCTTTAATCATTAAAGAATTTATTTAAAAACCCCTTGAACCCTGAACCCTGAACCCTGAACAATTATATTTACTGTTAAATCAAAATGCAAATATATCTTGACAAAATTTAAGAATATAATAAGAATAAATACTTTTAATTTATAAAGTTATAATTGATATTACAGTTATCAGGAAGGATAATTTATGTACGCTATAGTTTCTTCAGGCGGAAAACAATATAAAGTTCAGAAAGGTGAAATCCTGAGAGTCGAAAAGATCTCAGGGGATATTGGTGCTTCTGTTTCATTTGACAAAATCCTCATGTTTTCAGACGGTGAAAATGTTAACATAGGACAGCCCGCTCTCGAAAAAGTTTTAGTTAATGGTCATATAGTTGAACAGGATAAAGCAAAAAAGATTATTGTTTTCAAATACAAAAGGCGCAAAAGATATCGCAGGAAACAGGGACATCGTCAGCAGTACACTGCTGTCAAAATTGATAGTATAGCGCAAAACAGTTAGTTTTATTGTAACTATTCAGGTATTTAGACTGAAGGCTATAGGCTGAAGGAAACAGATGATTTCTGAGTAGTTACGTTTTATCTTATATTGAGGAGTTGTAATAATGGCACACAAAAAAGCAGGCGGCAGTTCGAAGAATGGCCGGGACAGTAATGCGCAGAGACGCGGTGTAAAACGATTCGGCGGAGAAAATGTGAGGGCAGGCAATATACTGGTTCGCCAGTTGGGCACTAAAATACATCCAGGAGAGAACGTTGGATTAGGAAAAGATTATACCCTGTTTGCTAAAATAGATGGTATTGTTGCTTATGAGCGAATGGGACGTTCTCGTAAAAAGGTAAGTGTTTATACCTCGGAGGGCCACAACTTGCGATCTTTCGCCGGCACTGAACACCAATAGCTGCGTTGCTCAGGCTTGAAATAGCTTGTTATTCCGCACCTTCGCGCCTTGCTCTTTAAGCTCATTGCTCACCGAAAAAACGCAATTTATGGCCTTCCGAGGTATACAGAGTGAAATTTATTGATGAGGCTATTATTACCGTTCAGTCCGGCGATGGTGGCAGAGGGTGTGTTAGTTTCAGGCGTGAAAAATTTATCCCGCGGGGAGGGCCGGACGGCGGAGATGGAGGTAAGGGCGGAGATGTAATTTTAGAGGCATCATCTCAAAAACGCACACTTTATTTTTTTAGATATAGAAAAGATTTTAAAGCAAAAAATGGTGTCGGTGGTCAAGGCAAACGCAAGGCAGGCAAACATGGCGATGACCTTGTTTTAGAAATTCCTCCAGGAACCGTGATTAGCGACGCCGATACCGGACAAGTAATCAAAGATCTTACAAAACCCGGTGAAAAATATATAATAGCGAGAGGCGGCAGAGGAGGACGGGGTAACGCTCGTTTTAAAACATCAACAAACCGTGCGCCTCGTTTCGCTCAGCCAGGCGAATCAGGTGAAATATTAAAACTTAAACTCGATCTCAAACTTCTTGCCGATGTTGGTATAATCGGTCTTCCCAATGCCGGCAAATCCACCCTTATCAGCGCAATTTCTTCAGCACATCCCAAAACAGGAAGTTATCCCTTTACAACTCTTGTCCCAAATCTCGGCGTTGTTAAAACAGACTGGGGAGAGCCTTTTGTAGTGGCAGATATTCCAGGTTTGATTGAAGGTGCACATAAAGGTGCCGGGCTTGGTATAAGATTTCTGCGCCACATAGAAAGAACACGTATTCTTATTCATTTAATAGATTCGTCATCAATTGATCCGGCAGACCCGCTTAAGTCATATAAAACTATAAATAAAGAACTTGAAATGTATAATAAGGAGCTTGCAAAAAAATCTCAAATAGTTGTTCTTAACAAGATTGATATGCCTGATGCTAAAAAGGCTGTTGATATTTTTCAAGCTTTTGCCAAGGGGATCAAAATCATATTAATTTCGGCTTTAACCGGAGAAGGAATTGATAATTTAAAATCAAAAATTGTTCAATCCCTGGATAATTCTGACCTGAGCGTTTAGCAATTAGCGTTTAGCCGTTAGCATTTAAAAGAAGTGGAAATGAAAGATTGTAGAGAACTTAATCAACAGATCAATGAGGTAAATAGGATGCTTGAATAGTTTTATCCAAAAGCTAATCGCTAATGGCTAAAAGCTAATCGCACAGGTCGGATAAATTAGATGAATGATAAAAGAAAAATATGTTTTGAAGACGCAAAACGCATAGTCGTAAAGGTAGGCAGCGGCGTTCTTACAGAAGATAATGGATTAAATTTAAAGGCTCTTAGATCAATCAGCAGACAGATTTGCCAACTTGCCGACAGGGGATTAGAGATAATTCTGGTATCATCCGGCGCAATGGCTTCAGGCATAAAAAAAATAGGACTTTCTAAAAGGCCGGATGAAATCCCAAAAAGACAGGCCATTGCAGCCGTTGGTCAGGCCGGACTAATCATGGAATACGAAAAGTCTTTTGCGCGATATAATAAAAAGGTTGCGCAGATACTTCTAACAAGTGACGATCTCGTGAATCGAAAGAGATATTTAAATGCACGCAATACTCTTTGTACCCTGCTGTCATGGCAGGTTATTCCAATCATAAATGAAAACGATACAGTTGTGGTTGAAGAGATAAAGTTCGGGGATAATGATAATCTTGCCGCAATGATAACCTTGCTTATGGATGCAGATATTCTTATTAACCTTACTGATATTGATGGTCTTTACACTGGTGATCCGCGCAAGAATCAGAATGCTGAACTTATTTCAGTAGTTACGACAATTAAAAAAGATATTGAAAAATATGCAAGCAATATTCCGGGTCCTCTGGGAACCGGCGGCATGCTCAGCAAGATAATAGCGGCAAAAAAGGTTACTGCCGCAGGCATACCCATGTTAATAGCCGGGGGTGAAAAGCATGATATTCTGATAAAACTTTTTGCCGGCAAAGAGCATGGTACTTTTTTTATTCCAAAAAAAGAAAAGCTGGCAAACCGCAAATGCTGGATAGCTTTTACATTAAAGCCTAAAGGAACTATCATAATTGATGATGGAGCTGCGGCTGCTATCCTTAAAAGCGGTAAGAGCCTTCTGCCGAGCGGTATTGTAAGAGTAGAGGGGGAATTTAGCGTAGGTGCTGCAGTTGAATTCAGAAGAGAAGGCAATGATGAGATTTTGGGGACAGGCCTTGTAAATTACAGTGCTTCCGATATACGAAAGATAATGGGGCTAAAGTCCGGCAAGATAAAAAAACATCTCGGGCATAAGTCATATGATGAAGTCATACATAGAGATAATCTGGCGATAACGTGTGAATAAAATCTGCATAAAACTGTTTACGGTTGTCGGTTTACAGTTAACAGTTGATCAAAACATAAACCAACATGTGAAGTTAAGGTGTTCGGAAAGAACCGTGAACCGTGAATCGTGAACTGTAAACCGTTCAAGGAGGAATCAGATGTCTGTTGAGTCAACAATTGTTGAAATGTCGAAAGCAGCCGGAGCAGCTTCCATTGAAATGGCAAGATGCCCTTCGGATAAAAAAAATGAAGCACTTATTCGGATAGCTGATAACATTGAAAAAGATGCTGCATATATAAAGGCTGAAAATGAAAAGGATCTTATACGCGCCAGGGAAATGGGGCTTTCCAATGCAATGATTGATCGGCTCACTGTAAAGGATTCAACAATTAAATCCATGGCAGATGGGCTCAGAGAGGTGGTCCGGATTCCGGACCCTGTGGGCTCGATGAGTAATACATGGCTTAGGCCCAACGGATTAGAAGTGTCACGCATGCGCATACCTCTTGGGGTTATTGGTATTATCTATGAGTCAAGGCCAAATGTCACTGTAGATGCCGCCGGTCTTTGCTTGAAAGCTGGAAATGCAGTGATACTTCGTGGAGGTTCCGAAGCTCTTCATTCGAATCAGGCGCTATCTGCTATAATAAGTAATGCCCTTAAAGAATCCGGACTTCCTGAGGGAGCAGCACAAGTTGTTCCTATAAGGGACAGAGAGGCTGTTAATGTCCTTTTGAAACAGGAAGAATTTATTGATCTTATTATTCCTCGAGGCGGTGAAGGCCTTATACGTTTTGTGGTAGAGAACTCGAAAATACCAGTCTTAAAACACTACAAGGGCGTATGCCACGTATATGTTGATGAAGGGGCGGATATTGCAATGGCTGAGGATATTTGTTTTAATGCAAAAGTTCAGCGTCCGGGTGTTTGCAATGCCATGGAAACAATGCTTGTGCACAAATCCGTATCTGAGGATTTTCTGCCGGCCATGGGAAAACGTTTTGTTGAAGCAGGTGTAGAAATAAGGGGTTGCCCTGAAACATGTCGAATCTTGCCGGAGGCGGCAAATGCCGTGGAAGATGACTGGCCGGCGGAATTCCTTGATCTTGTTCTTGCAGTGAAAGTTGTGGAAGATATGAAAGAAGCTATTACGCACATCGCAAGATATGGATCAAGCCATACAGATGTGATCGTGACTTCAGATTATAACAGGGCAAGGCGTTTTGTGCGTGAAGTGGATTCATCAGTTGTTATTGTCAATGCTTCTACTCGTTTTAACGACGGGGGGCAGCTTGGACTTGGAGCGGAAATAGGTATAAGCACTTCAAAACTTCATGCCTTTGGGCCTATGGGTGTTAATGAATTAACAACAACCAAGTTTGTTGTTTTTGGAGAGGGACAGGTCAGGGATTAGGGATCAGGGTTTGGGGATTACGGTTCACGGTTTACGGTTGATCAAAACATAAAATAACTACTCAGGTTAATAGACTGAAGGTAAAAGGCTTTTAGGGAAAAGACTCCCAGAAGCCAATGCGTTATTAAAGCGGCCAGAAATTTTGTCCTAAACATAGAAAATAACGTTCAGGAATCATCTATTTCCTTCAGCCTTTAGCCTAAACGCCTAACTGTAAACTGTGAACGGTTACCATAGAAGATGCTTAAATCATTAATTTCT
>JAUWQK010000250.1 GCA_030611115.1 Deltaproteobacteria bacterium | reverse complement strand
ATGCTTTTGGGCCAAGTGATTTGCCCCGTTGTAGTCCTAAACATTGTTCTTAAAGACCTTGAAGTAAAATTATTTCAGGAGATAAATCATGTTTAAAAAGTTTTTCCAAAAGCGTATACAAAAAGATATTTCGAAACTTGAAGAAGCACGAAAAAAATGTATCCTTATGTTGCAATCTAAAGGATTATCGGAAAATGAAATAACTCAAGTTGAAAGTACTTCCTATAAAAAAGCATCTATAGGATATGTTGATAATCCTAATATCCAAGCTGCATTACATATCTATTTCGAATCTCTTAAAAAGGAAGCCCTAAAAATCGGGTATGATGTTGCCTAACCTAAATTAGTCGAGAAAAGGGGTCAAATCTGCCTTTGACCCTTATTAATTTTGAGCAAGGGTCAACCGTAGACTTGACCACATTTTTTGACCACATTTTTGACCACATTTTTCCGAGGCCAATAAGATTAAGATGACATTAATACCGATAGAAGAATGGATAGTGAAAAACCAACCGGAACAAGAAAATGAATATTACACTGGTTGGTGGGATTCTATGGAATTTGTTCGAAGGTTGAGTGAGGATTTCTCAAGTTTTCATTTCGAAGTTATAGATACTTTTGTCATGGATACTCCACCTCCAACAGTTCACTTAAAGATGCCTGTATTGAGAGGAAAATCGGATTGTTTTGATGTGATATTTAAAGAGAGTTGGGTTGTAGAGCCAGATTGGACGGTAAGTGTAGAAAGAAAAGAAAGAGGGCAAATAGAATTATATGGATTTATTGACAATATTGATGAAAATAGTAGGTGGTTATTGAAAGGAATGAACAAGGAGTACTTGTATGGATCATATGAAGATGATTTGCTAAAGTTTTCAGGAAGTGTAAGGAATAAGTATTTGTTGTATGGGCTATTTCAAATATTGGAAAGTTATGGAAAGAATAATGCCTAACAGCTTCAACACGGACTGGCTTTTACGCTACGCTGCAAAGCCAGCCGGTTAAGCTGGACGCAGAAAAAGAGAAATGATTAGGTACAAAAAGATCGCGAAAACTGTTGAGGAGCCTGATGTTGTCAAGTGTGACGTCTGCGGGAAAGAGTATCCCGCAACTGATCTCGAAACCCAAGAGTTCCAGCACATCCAGTTCACAGGTGGCTACACCTCAGTGTTTGGAGACGGAACGGAGGTGGAGTGCGACATCTGTCAACATTGCCTGCAGAAACTGATCGGAAAATGTTGCAGGCAGAAGCCGGCAACATAACAATTGCCTGCAACGTATTTGCTGAAAGCCGCGGCTTTCAGCAAAACGCTGAGGCACACGTTCGCTGGTGAATAAAAAATATCATGAGAAGAAATAATTATGGATTATGACAAAGATAAAGTTGATGAAATTACTTTGGCATTGCTCTATTTGGTTACTTGGGAAAGGCAGGAGGGGTTAGGATCAAGAGCATGGAAAGGCTTTGATTGGGATACAATGAATCGGCTGCATAAAAAAGGATTCATTTCAGATCCAAAAGGGAAGGCAAAATCTGTTGTTTTAAGTGAAGAAAGTTACAAAAAATCTAAAGAGTTGTTTCAAAAGCATTTTGGTAAAAAATAAATCGCTTTCAGCGGACAAGGCGCTACCTTTGCGTTCGCATTCAAATAAAGGAGATTCGATATGCTCAATCGATCAATCATAATCATCAAAGCAAAGAAACCATTTCTTAGTTGGTTGTCCTCTCTTCCCGAACCAGAAAACAATATTACCCTTGATGAAATTAATTTTGACAACTCGGTTTATCTTTTGCCCGAACATGAAATGGATGATGAGAGGGAAGACATTCTTGCAGACTATTATGATATAATTTTTGAGGATCAACTTGCAGGTTGGTGGACTGATTCGGCTATTTGGCCAAAAACAAGAGATCTTTCAACCTTCAAAGAATGGTTTAACATTGAATTTCACTCGGTGATATTAGATCTTGTAGATCTACCACTCGAATATGAATAAAGCGGATGCGAACAAGCCGCGACGGATAAACCGCGCCTCAGGCCGGCGTTTGCTACTATATATTAAAACTCACTGAATGGCAGAACAATTCACTGCCTTTTGCGTTGGGGTGATCCAAAAACGAAATGCCATCTTCATCAAAACAAGGAAAACCATATGAATAATAATTCTACGCAAATTCAGTGTAATTCTTGTGGGACTGTAGTGCAAACCTATGATGGTGTCTATCTTTCTGATGAACGTACAAACCATTTTCTCTGCTCAAAGTGCTATAACGAGTCTGTTTCTGAAATAATGGGATTAAATTTTGATCATTTGTCATTTCATCCGATTACTTTGGCGGATAAGGAGAATGATAATCATACTTTCCAC
>JAUWQK010000127.1 GCA_030611115.1 Deltaproteobacteria bacterium | reverse complement strand
TGAAGAGACAGATACAAGATGCTGCCGGATCATCGATGCATAATATTGCGGAAGGTTTTCCGAGACAAATGCGGAGTTTATCCGCTTCTTGCGATACGCCAACGGAAGTCCAGAGCGAGCTCTATGTCGCTTTGGATGAAGAGTATATTATGAAAAGCGCAAAGTGGCCAACCGTGAACCGTGAACCCCTGAACCTTGAACCGTTACTATAACTATCTATGAAAAATCTTTCAATACTCGGATCTACCGGATCCATAGGACGTAATACTCTCAAGATTGTAGAAATGTTTCGTGACCGGTTTGAAGTCAAAGCTCTTGCTGCGGCCAATAATGTTGAATTATTAGCCGGACAGATTGAAACATTTCATCCTGAGATAGCAGTGGTTTTTGATGAAAACAGAGCTTTAGAATTGAAAAATATACTTCCGGCAGGAACCGGCGTCGAAATATTATATGGAAAAGATGGTTACAGGGCGGCAGCTACTTATGATTCTGTCGAAATGGTTGTAACCGCAATGGTAGGTGCTGCAGGATTGATGCCCACCCTGGCTGCAATTGAAGCTGGAAAGAACATTGCACTGGCCAACAAAGAAACCCTTGTCATGGCTGGGGAGATCGTTGTAAAAAAAGCAGTGGAAAAAAATATAAGCATACTTCCCATAGATAGCGAGCATAGTGCTGTATTTCAATGCATTGCCGGCCACCGCAGAGAGGATATGGATAAGATACTGCTGACAGCTTCAGGCGGTCCATTCTTGAACAGGCCGGCAAATGAATTTGTCTCGATAAAACCAGAGGAGGCTCTAAATCATCCTACATGGCAGATGGGCAAAAAGATCAGCATAGATTCAGCTACTCTTATGAACAAGGGGCTTGAGGTAATTGAGGCAAAACATCTTTTCGGAGTATCGCATGATATGATTAAGGTTGTGATTCATCCGCAAAGCGTGATTCACTCAATGGTTGCCTATAGAGATGGGGCGGTTGTCGCTCAATTAGGCATTCCGGATATGAAGGGAGCCATAGCATATGCAATATCTTATCCGGAACGTCTTCCGCTTAAGCAACTGATTCCGGATTTTGTAAATATTGGGGCGCTTACCTTTCAGCAGCCCGACTTAACAAAGTTTCCATGTCTTGCACTGGCTTTTAAAGCCTGCGAAATGGGTGGAACAATGCCTGCGGTTTTAAATGCATCAAATGAAGTGGCAGTGGAAGCCTTTCTGGATAAACGCATTGCATTTACCAATATTCCAGAGTTAATAAAAAATACAATTGAGAAACATTCATCTGTCAAAAATCCAACATTATCTGATATCCTTGAGGCAGATAAGTGGGGTAGAAAAACAGTTGAAGAGCTGATAAGCTAAATAAGCTGGTAAGCTGGTAAGCTGTTAGGCTCAACAGCTTAATAGCTCAATAGCTTATCAGCTTACAATAGGAACTATTGTAATTATGAGCACAAGTATATTTGCATTTATAATAGTATTAGGAATACTTATATCATTTCATGAACTCGGCCATTTCCTTGTTGCCAGGTTGTTCGGAGTAGGGGTAGAGAAATTTTCCATAGGGTTTGGCCCCAAGATATTCGGCAAAAGGATAGGCAATACCGATTATTGCGTTTCGGCAATCCCCCTTGGCGGTTTTGTAAAAATGGTTGGCGAGGATCCAAATGCTGATGTCAGCCCTGATGATATATCTGTTTCTTTTACCCACAAGCATGTCTTAAAGCGAATTTTAATTGTTGCTGCCGGCCCTTTCTTTAATCTTTTCCTCGCGATGATAATTTTCTTTGGAATGTTCCAGATTCATGGAACTTTTATTTTAGAGCCTTTCATAGGAGAGGTTAAAGAGAATAGCCCGGCTTTTAGAGGAGGGCTGGAAACAGGCGATAGAATATTAGCTATTAATGAAATTCCCATTGAGAGATGGGAGGACTTGGCGAAAACTATTTCTGAAAGCAATGGAGAGGAACTTGTATTACATATTCAGAGAAACGAATCTATAATTGTCGCAAATGTTAAGCCTGAACAGATAACTGCCAAAAATATTTTTGGCGAGGATTTCCAGCGTTATGTTATTGGTATTACATCTTCAGGAAGTGGTTTTTCAAAAAAATTGAATTTTTTCCAGGCCTTTTCAGAGAGCATAATACAGACTTATAATATTTCAAAGTTAACTATAGTTAGTATTGTAAAGCTGATTCAAGGTACCATCTCGGCAAAAACTCTGGGCGGTCCGCTTATGATCGCACAGATGGCAGGACAGCAGGCCGAAGAAGGAATATCAAACCTGTTGTTTTTTATAGCACTGCTTAGTATTAATCTTGCCATAATCAATTTTCTGCCCATACCTGTTCTGGATGGAGGTCATCTGGTTTTCTTTTTTATTGAGGCGGCAACAGGACGTCCCGTAAATATTAAATTTCGTGAAATTGCCCAGCAGGTAGGTATCTTTGTGTTGATTATGCTCATGATTTATGTGTTTTATAATGATATAACTCGGATGTTCTTTAGTTAGTTTAATTGTACTCAGGCGGATAGGCTGAAGGCTGAAGACTGTTAGGAAAAAGCGCATTTCGTTTTGAACCGCAGAATGTCGAATGTCGAATAATGAAAAACGTTATTAAACTTTGTAATTCGACATTCAATATTAGATTAATATTATGCCTGATAGACTGGAAATAACATTAAAATCCGATTTGTTTGATGCCGAGGGCGAAGGTATTCGACAAAAGGCAAAGCATTACTTTGGGATTGACCTTTTACAGGTAAGAACAATTCATGTAATTACTATTGATGGCAATCTGTCGGATGATCAATTGAAAAAAATACAGACAGAGGTTTTTACAAATCCTGTAACACAAATTTCTTCTTTTAAGCCTTTGCCTGTTGAATTTGACTGGACTATCTGGGTCGGCTACAGGCCTGGAGTTAAGGACAACCCGGGCAGCACTGCGGTTGAAGCAGTAGAAGATATTCTGGGAGTAAAGTTCGGTACAAATGAAGCCATATATACATCAAAGCGTTTTTGCCTGAAAGGCAACGGTCTTACTGCCGAAGACACGGATAAAATTGCCGGCGAGCTTCTGGCAAATGATATTATACAGCAGTGGAAGATTTTTTCAAAAGAGGACTGGAATCCTGAGGTCGGGATCGGCATTATCATTCCAAAAGTTATGCTTGACCACATACCTACAGTTATCACAATTCCGATAGATAGCGATTCAACACTAAAGCAAATCAGTGATGAACGTAATCTGGCTTTGAATCCAAATGATATACCAATTATAAGGAAATATTTTTTAGAAGAAAATGTTCGGGCAGCGCGTGTAAAAGTCGGGCTCTCAGACCCTACAGATATTGAACTTGAATATATTTCTCAGGCCAGAAGCGACCATTGCAATCATAATACTTTTCGAGGGCTGTTTCATTACCATGATTTTGCAGCAGATAATTTAGAACTTGTGGATAATCTTTTTAAAACCTGCATTGAAACTCCTACGTTGACATTAAAGGAAAGAAAATCATGGGTTATATCTGTTTTGTGGGATAATGCCGGCGTGGGGCGTTTTGACCAGGATCATAATTATGTTATTACCGGAGAAACGCACAATTCTCCCTCCAATATGGAAGCATATGGCGGGGCTATAACCGGCATAGTAGGAATATACCGTGACCCCATGGGTACCGGCAAGGGGTCAAAGCTGATTATGGGCAGCTACGGCTATTGTGTGGGGCACAGGGATTATAGCGGAGATCTCAAACCGCGCCTGCACCCGAGACGGCTTTTAGATGGCGTTATAGAAGGAGTAAGAGACGGCGGCAACAAAAGCGGGATACCGACACCCTTTGGTCAGGTTTTTTTTCATCATGGCTACATGGGCAAATGCCTGGTTTTTGTAACAGCACTTGGTATCATGCCTGCTATGGTAAAGGGAGAACCATCGGAGCAGAAAGATATTTCTCCCGGCGATCTGGTTATCATGTGTGGCGGAAGGGTCGGCAAAGATGGAATTCATGGCGTGACCGCAGCATCAGAAAGTTTTTCCGAGCATACTCCTGCCGGCCATGTCCAGATCGGTGACCCATACACCCAGAAAAAGATGCATGATTTCATCCTGGAGGTACGTGATGAAGGGCTTATAGCATTTATTACCGATAACGGAGGAGGAGGGCTTTCATCATCAGTAGGTGAATCAGCAATGTTCTCAAATGGATGTGATATCCAGCTTGAAAAGGTTCCTTTAAAATATGAAGGGCTTGATCAGTGGGAGATATGGATTTCAGAATCCCAGGAACGCATGACCGTGGCTGTAAGGCCGGAGGATCTAAAACGCTTTCTCGATCTTTCAGAAAAACACGCTGTCGAAAGCACGGTTATCGGAACTTTTACTGATACAGGCAAACTTCATATTTCTTACAATAGTGAAACCTGTGCCTATATTGATCTTGATCTGCTTACTTCGGGTTTTCCGCAGTGGGAATTTGATGCGCACTGGCAGCCTCCTGATAAGCGTGGGTTGTTTGAGCCGGTTTTAAGGAAACCGGTTGATTACGAAACTTTACTGAAAGATATTCTTGCACGTCCCAATATATGCTCCAAAGAATGGATTACCAGGCAGTATGACCATGAAGTCCAGGGTACAAGCGTAATAAAACCTCTGGTCGGCGCCGGTCGAGACGTTAACAGTGATGCAGTTGTCTTAAGGCCGGTGCTTGATTCTAACAAAGGTCTTGTTTTTTCCCAGGCTCTGATCCCCGCTTATTCACTTATTGATGCATATCATATGACAAGCTGTACCATTGATGAAGCCGTACGCAGACTTATGGCAGTTGGGGCGAGTTTTGAGCAGATAGGCGGTGTTGATAATTTCTGCTA
>JAUWQK010000063.1 GCA_030611115.1 Deltaproteobacteria bacterium | reverse complement strand
TCGATTTAACCTGCGGGCTGATATGGATCTATGATATCAAATCTTCCAGTCAAGCTTTATTACAATAATCAAGGTTTGTTGCCAAATTACCCCAAATTTACGCCTTGGAATCATACTTATCCTTGTTTTCATCCCAAAATTTTAAAATTGCATCTTCATCAAGCCAGTCTTCACGCGGTGTAGTATTGGCCCAGAACCTCCAACCCGCACACTTAGCAGCTTTAAGGCTTGCATCTGACTCTATAACATCTACTAAAAAACTTAATCTTTCTTTTTTCGGGATATCAGTTCTTTTGTCAGCAATATAAATAATATAAATACATTTAAGATATGTAGAAGGTATTTTTCTATATTGCGCTATTAGCGCTTTTAAAGGCTTTCTCGTTTTGTCATTCAAGGTCTCCGCACATTGGCCTACGCTCAATTTTCTGAACTTACTAAATTCATCAATTATTGAAGCATCACCTCTTAATTTTTCCCATTGTTTACCGGCTTCAAGATGATAAGGAAAGGATTCATCGCATGACCACTTATTTAGTTGATTAAAAGACTTGCGATCATCATTTTGGGCAGAGATAAGAGTACTATTAAATAGTAATAACTGGTCAAGTTGTTGAGTTTTTACCTCTACGCTATTTGCTTTCTGGGCGATAAGATCTATTGTAGCACTTTGGCTTTCGACTCGCCGTTTTATTTCTGAAATTGCCTTAGCATCTGCGACCGCCTCTTTGGCTGCAGTTTTAATTGTGCCGACTTTATTTACAGATAATTCAATCACCCTATCTTGCAGAACCAAAAAAGCACCAAAAAAAACTGTTATTAAACATATAGATAGGGCCCATGGTTTATGTGGTTTATTACTTGTTACGTACCAACCCGCAACTATCAATCCAATCAATGCCAAAAGAATACCAATTAATTCCATTGCTTTTTCCTATCCAAAACTTCCTCAAAATTGTCTCTGTATTTTCTATATCCTTCAATAACATGCTGGCAGGTTATTCCTATTGGACCTTTTCCGAGATCAATTAGTGCGATAGTTCCATTTCTTATTTTTGTCGGTTTCTTTGGAGAAGGTCGTTGGCCGAAGAAAGCTGCCTTTGCAAACAACAAAGGAAATTTTGACAATTCTCTGCCAAGATCACCTGCAGCCAATTTCTTTGCTTGTTTTTCATCTATTTGATTCACATCAATGATATTTTCTCCGTTTAACAAGTAATTATACGGTTGACCGCTTAAATACCAAAAACAAAAAAGATTGCCAAGAAAAATACCATTACTTATGTTTTTATTTAGCCGCTTAACACTCAATAAATTCAAGATAGACGTGTACGGATAAACACAATGAGAAAGATTCCTTCTGCCCTGAATGCACAGTTCAATGCTTTATTGGTCAAAAACAAAATACCCCCAAAATTTCATAGCCATTATTAAAATGGTTACGATACTATTTGGATTTCTGGACGGGGCCTAAAAATGGAGTAGTTACTATATATTTATTAATTCATTAGACATTGACATATTATATATTAGATAATATTTTCAAATGAGGGTTAAGCGGTTCTAATAAAGAGGAGGTTTTTTATGCCTATATATGAATATAAATGTGAGAACTGTAACCACATTTTCGAGAAACTGGTTTTCACAAGTGATAACGAGGGTATTGAATGCCCCAAATGCGATGATATAAGAGTAAAGAGGCTAATTAGCTCTACATGCCATATTAATTCTTCAGGTGGCGGCGGTTGTGCTCCCAGTCCTTCAAGAGGTTTTTCCTGAGCAACTTAGTATATCTGTGGCGGTTCGCCACATCACTTTAAATTAGCGCCCTTCTGGCTATCTGACAATATCTCCCACATTAAATCCCGATCCGCTTATTATTTCACCTTCAGCATAAGAATCTTCAACTTCTGTCAGCTTGATAGCGCCAATTTTTTTGTACCTTATCTTCAAAACTTTACCTGTTTGTGGATCTTTGATTACTTTTCCTTTACGAGAGATTGTCACCTCTTGTCCTGTTTTAAAGCCGGCATTTTTCCCCTTGTTAAGCATAATTATATTCCCATCCACATCAGCAACAAGAGTTTTAGAACCACTCGATCCCGCAGTGCTTTTGCCCCCGCCGGATTTTATGGGAACGGAAGTGATTTTTGCTGCAAGATTCTTAATTGCCGCCCTCATAACTTCGGTGGCTTTTTTTTCGTTGAAACTTTCTCCGCCGCCAAAGCCAAAGACTCTTACATTATATGAGGAACCGCTGTGGCTGGAGCTGTCTGCGAAAACGATTTGTCCGGTAGCGGCATTAATCATGCGTATATCAACAGTGGCGTGGTAGCCTATTTTGCCGACTTGGATGTCTTTGCTGCCGCCGCCGGCTTGACTTTGTCCATATTCGGTAATTGCTCCGGTTATAATATATTCGACACCTATTATTTTGCCTATTCTTGCAGCGGTTGACGGATCTATCCTGCCGGATGCACCAAGGTTTTGTTCTTTTATTATGGCAGCAAGCCTGTCTCTTTCCATAACATCAAACTTGCCTGCTTTTACCAGCTCAGTTGTCAGCATGTCTGAAGCTCCTTGTCCGAGACGCCATCCACCGTGCTGAGATTTATTTTCAAAATCCATAATCGCTACGCGATCTTTAGCCCATGCGGTTGTAAGAAACATAAGAACCATAACACATGAAAGAATTCCAGTTAGTTTTAATCGATACATGCGATTTTCTCCTATTTTATTTTTAGGATAACCTTGTTTTTTGTAATGTTTTTTACTTTTAACCCCATGTTTTTGCATAAGTTCGATTTGTTGAGACTGCGGGCGAGCATAATGGCGTCACCATCATATTCGATTTCCATATTTTGTATTCCATCGGCAAATTCTTCAATATTCACATTGGCAACTCCTTCTAAGGTTTTTAAATATTCTTCCAGTTCCATTAACTGAGAGAATTCCAAACCGTGAATTTCCAGAGCTATTCTGCTGCTTGCTGCCGCAGGAATCCGTGTAATTTGCGATACTACAATATCAGAAGCCATTACTGAGGATAGACGAATGGCTTTTTGCAGAGCTGCTGAATCGCTTATTCCAAAGGCTCGCAAATCAGGAGTTCCATCCGAAAGAATACCGTTACCCAGAGTGCCCGCATATTTAAAAGCTATATCGCGATTTACAAGAAGGTTAACACCGTCAAATGTATTTCCCACAATATCCTGATACACTATTTCTCCGGTATCTACGCGAAGTACTTTGCAATGTATCTGGCAAATTGCCTGATGCATAGGGCCAACAGAGGAACGGGCGGCCAGTGAAATTGTGCCGGTGATCAGTAAATCAATACCTTGAAATGAAGTGCCTGAAATTATATTAGATTTATTAAATTCTTTTCGAAGCTTTTCCAGATGCCGGGGATCTACAGTTTTGAATCCAGCCTGTATCAGCTTCTTTCCGATTTCGCTCTCAATACTGCCGGCAACCTCCATTATCCGGAGCTTTGAATAGAAGCGCAGTATTGAGTTGAGATTTTGCTGGTCCGGTGCCATGAGTGTTCCGACACGCCATTTTCGCAGCAAGCCGGAAGCTCGAAGGATTTCTGCGACAGGAACCAGGCTGACCATGGCCTCAATCCGGACGCTCTGAATCTCTCCTCGATTTTCCTGAAGAATTCTGTAACTGTTTATGAAACCGGTTGCTTTTGAGTAAATTCGGTCTTCCACAACCTGAAAATTGCGAACAAGTGTGCTGGAAGTAACATATGAGCCTACAACCTGCTCCAGAGCCTTGCGCCGTGCGTGAGCTATAGCAAGCCGTTTATCCTGTGCCGGGTCATTGGTGGATGCTGATTCACCCCAGACAGTAACGGTCTGAACTTCGGATGCTGATACCTCGGCATGCAATGTATTGATGGAACAGCAGAGCACCAGCAAGACAATGGAAAACCCGATAAGTCTGTAAGAAATCATGGAATAGCCTATGAAGTGACAATAAAAGTTTATAAAAAGTATAAAAGAAAAATAATTCTGTGTCAATGAATAGCAAAATATAGCAAAATATCATTTGACAACGAGATTTTTATCGTCTTAATACTAAACATCGTATTTAAGTAGGTATAATTTAGTCAATTTCTTATCAAGAAAGGAAATTATTATGATTTTGAACTACAAAAGGATATTGAACATTACTCTCTGTATATTAGGATTGTTTGTTTTTATTCTTGGGTGCGAAGATAAGAATAAAACAACAGCATTGCAGGAAGTCGAAGAGATTTCCGTTGCAGGAAATGTTACAATTTTAGATATTAAAGAAAATTACAAGACCTTGAATGTTCAGAACCCTGTTTTGAGCGCCACAATCATTGAGTTTAAAGATGTTACAAACTATACTTATTTGTTGCTCGAAGATAAAACCGGCAAGGTATGGGCTGCCATTCCAAAAACACCGGTCAAGACCGGAGATGAAATAGCTATTAGCGATATTGCGGTTATGAAAGATTTTCACAGTAAAACTCTTGAAAAAACTTTTGATCTCATATTGTTTGCCGTTCCTTCAGAAGGACATCCTTTTAAGGAGTCGGGAGGTGAAATTGTTTCTGAAATGCCTTCAGGCATGATGCCCGGCAAAATGCCTCCAGCTATGATGACCCAAGCCGCTACGCCCCCCCAAGCCGCCATGCCTCCTCACGGCACTATGCCTCAAGCCGCCATGCCTCCTCATGGTACTATGCCTCAAACCGTTATGCCCCATGGTACTATGCCTGCTATGGGGGATAGCACAAAAAAATCCAAGGCGATACCTGAGGATATAAAAGTCAGCAAGGCTGTTGGAGAGGATGCTTATACAATAGAGGAAATTTATTCCAAAAAGGAAGAGCTGTCTCAGAAAACAATTACAGTTCGTGCGATAGTTGTAAAATTTATGCCTCAGATTATGGGAAAGAACTGGATTCATCTTCAGGATGGAACCGGCAGCGCTGAAATAGGAAATAATGATATTGCGGTGAGCACCCTTGAAACCGCAAAAATAGGTGAAGAAGTTATAGTCAAAGGAACTTTAGGAATAGACAAAGATTTTGGAATGAGCTGCGCTTTTGGTGTGCTTATTGAAGAGGCTACAATCACTCCCTCTCATCAATAGGTATGTATTTTTTTTCGGTTGGCCCCACGAATATCTGTCGGGGCCTTTGGAGTCTCCAGTTAGGTTCATCCATACTTTCTTGCCACTGGGCTATCCAGCCCGGCAGCCTGCCGATTGCGAACATAACTGTAAACATGTTTGTTGGGATTCCAATGGCACGCAAAACTATGCCGCTGTAGAAATCTACGTTTGGATAAAGATTGCGTTCTATAAAATAGTCATCAGTTAAAGCAACCTCTTCAAGCTCTTTTGCAATATCAAGTAAGGGATCGTGAATATTGAGCTTTGCAAGAATCTTGTCACACATCTCTTTCATTATTTTGGCCCGTGGATCATATGTCTTGTAAACCCTGTGCCCAAAGCCCATCAGCCTGTATGGATCATTTTTGTCTTTTGCTTTTTCAATTATTGTTTTTATACTATCGCCGCTTTCGACAATTTCTGAAAGCATTTCGATAACTGCCTGATTAGCACCGCCATGCAGCGGTCCCCATAGCGCTGCGATTCCGGCAGAAATTGCAGCATAAAGATTTACTCTTCCGCTGCCAACCATCCTTACAGCAGAAGTAGAGCAGTTCTGTTCATGATCAGCGTGCAGAATCAAGAAAACATTTAAAGCTCGAACTACATCTTTGTCTATATGATAGGGTTTGACAACATTATCAAACATCATGTTAAGGAAATTCGCACAATAAGAAAGATCCGGTCTGGGATAAATAACCTTATACCCTCTGGATATTTTATAAGACATGGCGGCTAAAGTTCTTATCTTGGACAGGAGCCTTGTGACCGTTATGTTAATCTCTTCTTCTAAAGTCTGGAGTTCCGGATAAAAGCCTCTTAATGCATTAACCATTGATGACAATATGCCCATTGGATGAGAACCCCTTGGAAAATTCTGAAAAAAGGTCTGCATGTCCTCATGCACAAGGGACTGGTCATTCAGCAATACTGAAAAACGGTTGAGTTCCTTTCTGGTCGGCAGAGCATTATTTATCAAAAGATATGCTGTTTCTTTAAAACTTGAGTGTTTGGCAAGTTGTTCAATAGGGATACCGCGATATTTCAGAATTCCCTTTTCACCATTCATATATGTAATGGAACTGCAGCAGCTACCTGTGTTTGCAAAGCCGGGATCCATTGTAACCAAACCAGTGCTCTGGCGAAGATTTGAAATATCGAAAGCCTTTTCACCTTCTGTGCCAACGATAACAGGAAATTTATATGTTTTTCCTTGATATATAAGCTCTACATATTCTTCGGCCATATTATTATGTCCTTTACAACTTTGCCTTTTAAAAATTTAAAAAAGTTAAAGTACTATAAATAAATATTGCAGTCAAGTAACCTGAAATACTATAATAGAATAAGTGCCCTGAATACTATAATGAATATTTAATAAAGTATGTTCATAGTATAGAAATTTTCTATTTTATGCCTAATTAATTCAGCACCATAGGATATGGGTGAATTTTAGCTTGATTCAACTTGGGTTAAAGGAGAAGCATTATGTCCTTTAAAGAAAATCTTTTAAAAAAGATAAAAATCGACAAGATGTCAAAAGTTGTTTTTGCTTCTATAGGCACTCTTGACAGTGGTAAAAAGATTGACAAAGAAACAATGCGTGAGCTTCTTGAAATGAGTCCTTATAAATTCAGGCGGGAGAGGGATCTTGACCTCTATATAAAGGAAGCTGATAATGGTATTGATAAAATCCTGGTGCTGGATAACGATCTTGCAATTTATAAGACCACGCCTGAAGATGTAGGTATGCGCAAAAGTCCCACTGTAAAAGAAATGGTCAGCATCCGCAATGTTATCAAGATATTAAATGATAAAGATGTTGTTATCAGTAAAAAGGAGGGATCCCTTAAAACAATTCAAAATGAATTAATAGAAAGGATAGATCTTTCTTTTAATAAATCTGATATTGAGGAAATTGAAAAAGACGGTTTGGATGGTTTGGAAAAATGGGATGCAGATGGTGTGCTCGAATGCCTTTCTATGTTTGCCGAACTACTTGGTTACAGGCCTCCGCCTAAAGCCATGAAAATTGTCAATCACATTGTTGTTGGCTCTTTAACAAAAAAGGAGAGCGGGGAAGTTATGTTTGGTCCGGTTGTTATTTACAGCACAACCAATAACTACCTTAAACTTATTGATGAACAGATTGGAAGTCTTGATAAAGAAAAGATAGAACTTATGCAAAATATTGCAGTTGGAAAGGAGGCCGCTCCGTTTGAAGGGTCTTTAGTTTTTCAATACCTGAAGGAAGAGGTCTTTAAACGGAACCTTTGAGTTCAAGAGCAAAAATTAAACAAAAAAGGCGGAAAAGCTATGTGGCTAATCCACCTAATTTATTAAACTTTCTTGATCGGGGCGAGAGGATTTGAACCTCCGACCCCTTGAACCCCATTCAAGTGCGCTACCAGTCTGCGCCACGCCCCGATTTTTTTCATATTTAACACTTTGAATATGCCATGTCAAGAAATGGCGAACTGTTTATACTTATCATTTTAATAATGATTTCAGACAAGACTTTTAGATTGACACTAATACTTCGTTTATCGTAACTACTCACGTAGTCAGGCTGAAGCTATTTAGACTGAAGGCTGAAGGAGTCAGAAAAGCACGATTGCCGTACTTTAGCGGAAACATCTGATTCT
>JAUWQK010000266.1 GCA_030611115.1 Deltaproteobacteria bacterium | reverse complement strand
CTTACGAGGTGCGTGATGGAATTTTGAAACATTCAAAAGGATTTGGAAATATTATGCCGAGCGATCCATCAGAGCAGGCATATACCATTGAGGGCAGAGTACTGCGCATTGCCGATATAATTGCATACCTGAACCACGATCTTGATGATGCGATCAGGAGTGGTGTTATAAGTTCCGACCAGGTGCCTGAATCCTGCCTGAAGATAATCGGGCATTCGCATTCAGAGCGAGCCAGAACAATGATTGCGGATGTTATTTCGTCCAGTGAAGTTATAGATGATGAATTGTGCTTGCGCATCAGTGATAAAGTATATTCCGCGATGAAGACTTTAAGAGAGTTTCTTTATGAAAATGTATATCGTTCGCCTCAGGTGCACAAAGAGTTTGTCAAGGCAAAGAAAATTCTTTCCGATCTATATTCCTTTTTTTTAAATAATGAAGATGACCTTCAAAGAGAACTCGAAAATATGGAAATGGCAGATTGCATGAATAACAGCCAATCCAGAGAAAGGGTTGTTTGTGATTTAATTGCCAGTATAACAGACAGATATGCTCTTGAGCTTTATAGAAAAATCTTTTTTCCTTCTCCACTTGTTTAAACTGAATGCCTTTAAATCTTGAACAAATTATATCAAATCAAAATAAGTATTCGCCTTTTTTAAAAAGGCTGGGAACAATATGGGCGGATATGGGGAAAAAATATCAGGAAGTCGCTGATTATTATGGTTTTTTCTGTAATGGATGTGAGGATAATTGTTGTTATACCCGTTTTTATCATCATACACTTTTGGAATATCTTTTTATTATGAAAGGATACAGCGCTCTTGAACATGAAATACAGAATCAGGTGGCAGCGCGGGCTCTGGAAGTATGTGCTAAAACCGTAGAGTATGACAAAACAGGGAAAACCGTGCGATTGTTGTGCCCGCTGAATTTTGACGGTTTGTGTATATTATATGAATACCGTCCTATGATATGCAGGCTGCATGGTATTCCCCATCAGCTTCAAAGGCCAGGTCAGGGCATAGCGCATAGCCCTGGGTGTGAAGCCTTTACAAAACAGTGTGAAGAGAAAGAATATATTAAATTTGACAGAACACCTTTTTATATTGAAATAGCTAAACTTGAAAGCCGGTTAAGAGAAGCAGTCGGTTTTACGCAGAAGTTTAAAATGACCGTGGCACAGATGTTGATTTCTTGAAACCCATTGTTTACGCTCAATTAGGGTGAAATTAAGTAACTTCTCAATAAGTTCTGGTACCAAACGTCATTCCCGTAAAAACGGGAATCCAGAAAATCCGAAAAAGCACTGGATTACCGCCTTCGCGATAATGACGATAAAAATTTTTAAAAAGTTGCCAGAACTTATTGAGAAGTTACGAAATCAACCTGAGGAAGCAGGTAATTAAATTTAAGAACGTCTGAAACTCGCGTAAGACTAACAAATAAACTTGGAATTACTATGGTGTCAAGCACGCATGATGTTGGGTGCACATAGTAACCGGTTATTTTTGTTTAAAAAGTCTTGAATCAAATGAAAACATCTCAATATTTGTCAGATCTACAAATTTTATGTCTGGATGCAATGGATTTATAAGAGTATTAACAGCAATTCCCGATCACAGTCGGGATGCCTTAAAATAGCGAAGTAAGGATTTTGCTTTTCGTAAACTTTTTCTTGAATTTAGTTCAAAACCAGCGACTTTTTTTTGCTATTTTTTTACCACATTTTTTTGTAGAC
>JAUWQK010000023.1 GCA_030611115.1 Deltaproteobacteria bacterium | reverse complement strand
TTGCTATTTATATCATATTATGACATGAGGTGATAGTGTTTGAGAAAGGGTAACTTGTTCACGGTTAACAGTTTACAGTTTCCAGTTAACGGTTGATCAAAACATAAAGTAACTAGCCGTCCCAGAAGTTTTGACTACATTAGTGGCAATACAAAATCCGTGATTTCAATACCACATTGAACCTATTTCTTGTCATGATGTTCAATAAAATTAACAAGATGTAAATATAATTACGGCTCAATTGAGGCCGAGGTTTCACGGAACATCAACTGCCAGAAAACATGTCAAAACTTTTGGGACGCAGTACTAGTTACTTTATGTTTTGATCAACCGTTAACTGGAAACTGTAAACTGTTAACCGTGAACAAGTTACCCTTTCTCAAACACTATCACCTCATGTCATAATATGATATAAATAGCAAGACTGTCGAAAACCACCGATCAGAAATAGTTTGACTTGTACTTGACAATTTCATATTCAAGGTTCAATCAAAAAAATACTTATAATAACTTGTTAAAATAACATTAACATCTTCCTTTCCAAAAAAGAAAAAGGATAAATATTATATGATCAGTAAGGTTCTGATAAATGCGGTAGATCCTGAAGAATGCCGAATCGCAAAAGTAATTGACAATAAACTTGAGGAATTTCATATCGAAAGTGCCTCAAAAGAAATTACACACGGCAACATATACAAAGCAGTAATTTCTCGCGTTGAACCCAGTCTTCAGGCCGCATTTGTTGATTATGGAGCAGAACGACATGGATTTCTTCAGAAGAATGAAATCCACAGCGATTACTTTCAGGATAATTATGCCGGAGACTCTTCCATATCAAATCTTGTTAAGAAAGGGCAGGAACTGGTTGTACAAGTAACAAAAGACCCTTTTATGAAAAAGGGAGCCATGCTTACAACATTTATATCTCTTGCTGGAAGGTTCGTGGTTTTTATGCCGGGAAGTGAACAGCGGGGGATTTCACGAAAAATAGAAAATGAAGATGAACGGAATCGTCTAAAAAAAATTATACCCGATCTTAATATCCCGGAAGGATTTGGGCTCATTGTAAGGACTGCCGGAAAAGATTGTACAAAAACAAAGCTTTCTAAAGATTTGAATTATCTTTTCAGACTCTGGAAAAATATTAAAAGCCAGATAATGAAGGAAAAGGCTCCAGCGCTTCTCTTTAAAGAACGAAATCTTGTTTTAAGATCCATAAGGGACTATTTTACTACGGATATTAATGAAATCCTTATTGACAACGCCTCAGTTTGCCATGAAGTTAAGGATTTTATTAAAATCATATCTCCTAAACATACCAAAAGTGTTAAATTATATAAAAGCGAAAAACCTATATTTACAAAATACCAGCTTGAAGACCAGATCGCTTCTATATATAAAAACAGAGTTAACCTGAAATCAGGTGGATCAATTGTAATAGAACAAACCGAAGCTTTAGTCGCCATAGATGTTAATTCAGGCAAAGCAACCAAAAAAAAATCTATCGAAGAAACTGCTTTGCAGACCAACATTGAAGCAGCCGAAGAAATTGCCCGTCAACTGCGTCTGCGAGATCTGGGCGGTCTTGTTGTGCTGGATTTAATTGACATGAGAGACCAAAAGCACAAATCAGAAGTAGAAGCAACGTTGAAAAACCATTTAAAAAAAGATAAGGCAAAAACAAAAGTAGGAAAAATTTCTAAATTTGGGTTAATGGAAATGTCGAGGCAGCGAATCAGGCCATCTATTGGATACAGCGGTTTTGAAACCTGCAAATATTGCCATGGAAAAGGCATGACTCCATCTCCCGAAACCCTGGCTCTTGCTTTTTTGAGACAACTTAGCATCGAAACTCTAAAACAGGAAGTTTCCAAAGTAACAGGCATAGTCCCTGTTGAGGTAGCTGACTATCTTCTGAATAATAAAAGAAAAGAAATAATTGACCTTGAGTTAAGGCGTAATCTGTCAATAACAATAAAAGGCGATAGCACCTTATTCCTCGGAGACAGCAAGATCATCAGTTCAAAATAGAAACTACTCAGGTGGATAGGCTGAAGACTGAAGACTGTTAGGAAAAAGCGTATTTTGAAGCCATGTTTGGTGCAAGAATTAGATGTTTCCGCTAAAGTACGGCAAATCGTACTCTTCTGACCCCTTCAGCCTTCAGTCTAAACAGCTTCAGCCTGACTACGTGAGTAGTCACCAAAAATTATGCCTAAAAAAAATGCAGCCATATCAAACAAGATTGCCGTCATTATCATAATCTGCGCCATTTCTGCTGCAATAGCTGTTGCCGGTTTATTTTTAATGCAGAAAGCAACCGGGCCCGTTGAAAAAAACTTGCCGGAAAAAGTTCATGTTCCTATAAAATCCCAGACTGTAATAGACTACAACGAGCTGGAAAAAGACAAAGAGCTTCAAATACTTACCCAAGAGCGTAAAACAAAATATGGAGTGGAAAAAAGTGTTGATCTCATTGTAAAATCTGATGAATCACTTAAAATAGGTGATACGATAGTTCCCATGCAGGAAATTCTGGATAAGATACGTATTAAAAGCGGTGATATTATTGAAAAGGACGTAGAGGGAGTAACCCAGCGGGATGACAGGATAAGAGCATTCGGAATATATGTGGTCAAACCTGAAGACAACATCTGGAATATACACTTTAAGTTTTTAAAGGATTACTTGGATCACAAGGGTATTGCTCTTTCTCCACTTGCCGACGAGCCGGACAGAAAGGGCTTCAGTTCAGGAATCGGCAAAATTTTAAAATTTTCCGAAAAAATTGTTACCATTTACAACATCAAAGAACGCAAAATCGCTGTGGATCTTAACCTGATATATCCATTAAGCAAAGTTGTTGTTTATAATATGGACCGGATTTTTGCTCTTTTGGACCGGATTGATTATAATAATGCAAACCGCATCCAGTTTGACGGAGAAACTCTCTGGATACATATTGATCAGTAATGAGAAGGCTGAAGGTAGAAGGCTGAAGGGTGGCATGGACAAACTTGTTTGTCCGTGCGGAATGATAAGACTTATTTATTAAAATTCATAACCGCTGAGGTGCCTAAACTACAAGTGGAGCAGAGCAATCGATGATAAAACGATATACAAGAAGTATTATGGGCGATATCTGGAGTGATGAAAACAAGTATAACACATGGCTGAAAGTTGAAATTTTAGCCTGTGA
This sequence comes from Deltaproteobacteria bacterium, assembly GCA_030611115.1. The sequence goes on along the minus strand of JAUWQK010000023.1, from coordinate 6,870 downwards.
AGCCATGTCGCAAAACAAAATGATTCCCAAAAAAGCTTTTAAAAACATAAAGAAAAAAGCTGGTTTCTCCGTTAAAAGAATAGAAGAAATAGAAGCTGAGACCAAACATGACGTAATAGCCTTTCTGACAAATGTTGCTGAACATGTCGGGCCTGACTCGAGATATATCCACATGGGGCTGACATCTTCCGACATTCTTGATACAAGCATGGCTTATCTTCTCAAAAAAGCCGGGGAAATTATCATAAAAGACTGCGAAGACCTGTTAAGTATAATTAAGAAAAGAGCCTTTGAGCACAAGGATACCGTCATGGTCGGAAGATCGCACGGAATTCATGCAGAACCGGTTACATTCGGGCTGAAACTGGCAGTCTGGTATGATGAAATGCAACGCAACAGAAAAAGATTTGAGCGCGCTGTCGAAAACATCAGTTTCGGTCAATTTTCTGGAGCAGTCGGTACTTTTGCCAATATTCCACCTGAAATTGAAGAGTATGTTTGCAAAAAACTGGATCTCAAACCAGCCCCTGCTTCAACGCAAATCATACAACGAGACCGATATGCCGAATATTTTACAGCGTTAGCTATCATGGCATCATCAATCGAAAAAATGGCTCTTGAAATCAGGCATCTTCAAAGAACAGAAGTTCTTGAGGCGGAAGAGTATTTTTCAAAAGGGCAGAAAGGTTCTTCAGCCATGCCTCACAAGAGGAATCCGATAGGATCTGAAAACCTTTGCGGCCTCGCACGAATCGTCAGGTCTAATGCTATGGCTGCTTTGGAGAACATCCCTCTCTGGCATGAAAGGGATATAAGCCACTCATCTGTTGAGAGAATAATCGCCCCTGACAGCACAATACTTATTGATTACATGCTAAACAGGCTAAAGGGTTTGATTAACAATCTTGTTGTATATCCCAAAAGAATGAAAGAAAATCTTAATATGCTGAATGGTCTTATCTTTTCTCAACAGATACTTCTTGCACTTGCTAAATCAGGAGTAAGCCGTGAAGACGCATATAAAATGGTTCAGAAACAGGCAATGCGTGTATGGAAAGAAAAAAAGCCTTTTAAGGAGCTGATAAAGAAAGATAAAGGGATATGCGCTCATCTAAGCAAGAAAAAAATTGAAGAACTATTTGACGTCAACTATCATTTAAAGTATATCGGCATAATTTTTGACCGTGTATTTAAAACCTAAATTGACCATGAAAACTGACTATTACATTTTTATATTAAAAAGTATCTTGCTGATGGTTATCCTTACAGTATGTCAGGGATGTCAGATCGTTTCAACAGTGAAACAAATTGAAGCATCATCCGATCCATACCAGGGAAGCACTTACAAAGCAGTGCTAATGAAATGGACGAGCGAAGCTCGCATATATAGAGGCCTTGATCTTGAGCTAATGACTTCAGCTACCTTCAAATCGCCTGAATTCAGAGAGGCCTATGCAAATGAGTACGCCAGGACTTATAAGCTTGGCAGGAAAGAAAAGGAAAAACTTATAAAAGATCAAAAACAAGCTTCTTTAATATACAACGATTTTATAATGTCTGCATATGTACCGGATAAAAAATGGAATGATTTTAATAAAAAAGATTCTATATGGAAAATATATCTTAACGCAGGCAATGGAAAAAAGATAAAACCGCTTGAGATAAGGAAAATTAAAAAGATTGATGCAATACTTACTCACTTTTTCCCATATATGAACACCTGGGAAACAATTTATCTCGTCAGATTCCCTGTAAAGTTGCCGGGAACCGACAAAAATATAATTGATGATACCTGCTCAAATATAAAAATCGTAATTACAAGTGTACTCGGTACTAGTGAAATGGCTTGGAATAATTAAAATATATCAATAACTTCAGACCTCGTTAATTTTTGTTGATTAAAGGTGGATTTTTGGGACAATTAGTAGTTACGGTTCAAGGTTCAGCGGTTCAAAGGTTGACAGACTCATGATGTTTGCCTATTAAAATCAATGGCATAGAAAAAAATCGCAACGCGATTAACCATGAACCTGGAACCGTGAACCGTTGAACCCAGACCGACAGTGTCCAATTTTTATCCAATTCATTGTGAATAAAAGGCTTGGAGCCTATATAAAAATATATTTTAACGAGGTCTGAACTTTAAACATGGAGGTTAATTTTGATTAGTATAGCATATGCAATGGGACAGGGCGGAGCAGCAGGCGGCGGACAACCAGGCGGGTTTACAGCATTTATTCCCCTGATTATTATGTTTGCCATATTCTATTTTCTGCTCATCCGGCCCCAGCAGAAAAAAAGTAAACAACATCGTGAAATGATAAGTACTCTAAAAAAGGGCGACCGCGTAGTAACAAGCGGTGGTATTCATGGAAGAATTACCAGTGCGGATGATGCCACAGTAACAGTGGAAATAGCAGATAGAGTACGAATAAAAATAAACCGTGGGAATATAGCTACACTAAATCAACCTTCCCCGCCCCAGCCATCTGTTGAAAACAAGGCTGATTAATTCGTTTGGTGGATAGGATGAAGGATGAAGGCTGTCAGGGAGCTTCGTACTTCAGTCTATCTGCCTATAGTAGTTATTACAATTCAAAATTAAAGCCAAATTTGTTACATAGTAAATATTCTGTAGCCGTTCACGGTTTGAAACTTGAAATTGGAAAGTAGAAATCAGGGAGAGATAAAATAGAAATTGGAAATTGGGAAGAACAGTACAAAAGTATGAAGGCCAAATTTCTAATTTCTAATTTCAACATTCCGTGAACGCTTATAATATTCTTAATCCTTTTAGCTCTTTATTGAAGGGAATACCCAATTGAAGAATTTTTCATGGCGAGTAATTTTAGTCTTTGCGGTTATTATAGCTGCAATCGTTTATATTCTTCCTACAATAAATCAAGGCTGGTGGCCACATAAGAAGATAAATCTTGGTTTAGATCTTCAGGGAGGAATGCACCTTGTACTTGAAGTTGATACTGATAAATCAGTTGAAAGTACAATAGAACGTATGACTTATGAACTCCGCAGTCTTTTAAAGAAAGAAAATATAAGGTACGTCGGAATAGACAGAATAGAAAACACCAAAATATCGCTCAAAATACGTGGTAACAACAATATCCTGAGCTTTGATAAACTACTGGATAATGAACTTGAAGATTTGCGGGTTCTTTCAAAATCGACTGATGGTGAAACACTTACCATTATATTGAATTTATCGGACGATGAAACTCATCATATAAAAAAGCTGGCGGCTGAACAGGCACTTGAAACAATAAGAAATCGTATTGATCAGTTCGGCGTAAATGAGCCTGATATACGTCGCCAGGGTGAAAAACGAATTCTTATCCAGCTCCCGGGCATCAAAGACACACAAAGAGCAAAGGAGTTAATTGGTAAAACAGCTCTTCTGGAATTTAAATTACTGGATGAAATCCATGACCTGAATGCCGCTTTAAACGGGAATATACCGGCGGGCAGTGAACTTCTTTATCAGGACAATGAGGACGCAGAACGCGTCATAAAATCCCCCTATCTTGTAAAAAAACGAACTCTTCTAACTGGTGAATACCTCACGGATGCAAGGGTTCAAATAGACTCCCAGTTTAATGAATCATATATTTCCATCAATTTCGATAAAAAGGGGGCAAGGATTTTCGAAAGAATAACAGAAGAAAATGTTAAAAAACGACTTGCAATAGTCTTAGATAATAAAGTCTATTCCGCACCTGTTATTCAGGAAAAAATTACCGGCGGCGAGGCACGTATTACAGGAAATTTTACAACTGAAGAAGCGCGTGACCTTGCAATTGTTCTTCGGGCCGGCGCTCTGCCGGCGCCGGTTGAAATCATTGAGGAACGAACTGTAGGCCCCTCTCTTGGAGCTGATTCAATAAGAAAGGGACTTATCTCCATGTACGTTGGGGGCATGCTCGTTGTTCTGTTTATGGTTGTATATTATAAGGTTTCAGGCCTTATCGCAAACATTGCACTTATCCTTAACATTGTCCTGATTGCCGGAGGACTTGCAGCACTTCAGGCCACCTTAACTCTTCCAGGTATTGCAGGAATAATATTAACTATAGGGATGGCTGTTGATGCCAATGTTCTGATATTTGAACGTATCAGAGAAGAAATGAGTCTGGGCAAAACTCAGAGAGCTGCCGTAAATGCAGGCTATAGCAGGGCCACCCTTACCATTCTTGATGCAAACGTAACAACTCTTATCGCAGCTCTTGTCCTGTTTCAGTTTGGAACCGGACCGATAAAAGGTTTTGCCGTAACACTGAGTCTCGGCGTATTAGCAAGCCTGTTTACAGCGCTTATCCTTGCCCGGCTTGTTTTTGATTATCTCCTGATAAACAGAAAAATTAAAAGCCTGAGTATATAAATAAAAAATAGGGTTCACGGTTCACGGTTCACGGTTCACGGTTTAAGGTTTAAGGTTTAAGGGTTTGAGTTTTGAGTTAGTAACGGTGAACTCGTAAACCGTGAACTGTGAACCGTGAACCAATTATTTTTAAAGGACATATATACATGCGGTTTATAAAATCCGACATAAATTTGAATTTTTTAGGAAAAAGCAAGTTGGCATTCTACATATCCGCAACAATGATTCTTATCAGCTTTATTTCTCTGATACTCCACAAAGGCCCAAAATATGGAATCGACTTTGCCGGCGGTACATTAATACAGGTGAAGCTCCTTGCTCCTGCAAGCATTAATACAATCAAATCCGGGCTTGATACCATTGATCTTGACAAATCATCTGTTCAACAATTTGGAGACAAAGAAGAGAATGAATATCTTATCAGAACCGACATATCGGTTATGACTTCTCAAGGACTTTCCGGCAAGGTAAAAAATGCCCTGGAAGCCGTTACAGGAAACGAGGTAGAAATCCGGCGCATTGAGATGGTGGGCCCTCAGGTGGGTAAAGATCTGCGCGAAAAAGCGCTGTTCGCCATGTTCTATGCCCTGCTTTTTATTACAATATATATATCCGGTCGTTTTGAATTTAAATGGGTTTTAAGCGGAATCATGGCAGCAGCACTTATGAGCAGTGTCTATTTTCTCTCTCTTATTAACGTCAGCATACCCATCCTGATCACAGCCGCACTCATCTTAGCCATTATACTCTTCTGGTTCCTCAATCTGAAATATGCAATGGGTGCCATTGTGGCTCTAATCCATGATATTATAATTACCGTAGGTATCTTCTCCATTTTTGATAAAGAATTCACCTTGCCCATTATTGCCGCACTTTTAACTATTATAGGTTATTCTTTAAACGATACAATAATTGTTTTTGACCGCATACGAGAAAATTTAAAAAAATACCGGAAAAAACCTTTGGATTTCGTTATTAATAGAAGCCTTAATGAAACTCTAAGCCGTACCGTATTGACCTCTTTAACAACCCTTACAGTTGTTATTGCGCTGTTTGTCATAGGGGGCGGCATCGTCCACGACTTTGCATTTGCAATGATAATTGGAATTCTTATTGGAACGTATTCATCAATATACGTTGCAAGCCCAATACTCCTGATTTGGCGAAGGCGCGGAAAGAAAATTCAGTTATGAAAACCCTGTTTCCATGGTTTGACCTTAAAGGTGTCTCCGGCATAGGAAATCACCTTTTCAAGCGGTTGTTAGACCGCTTCAAGTCACCGAGCCTTGTTTTTGAAGCATCACAGGAAGACCTCCTTCAGGTAAACGGCATAACGCCCCGCATAGTTGCTGCGATTAAAGCTCACAAAATACCGGAAATAGTCAAAAAAGATTTCGATCTTGTAATGAAAAAAGGCTATCAAATTGTTACAATGTCTGATCCGGCCTACCCTTCTCTTCTACTTCAAATACCGGATCCACCGCCCTTTTTATATGTTTACGGGAATCTTTGCAACTCTATAAAGAATATTGCCGTGGTGGGATCCAGAAATGCAACAAGCTACGGTATTTCAATAACAAAAAGGCTGTGCGAGGAATTAGCTGCTCTTGATTTTACAATAGTAAGCGGCATGGCAGTAGGGATTGATACTGCTGCACATACAGGTGCTTTAATCGGCAAAGGAAAAACAATAGCTGTGCTTGGAAGCGGTCTCGAAAGAATTTATCCACATAAAAATCTGAAGCTTTTCCATAAGATTGCCGAAAAAGGCGCGGTCATTTCCGAATTTCCTCTTTTAGAGGAGCCTGAACCTCACAATTTCCCAATAAGAAACAGAATAATAAGCGGCATTTCACTTGGAACAGTTATCGTTGAAGCAACCCAGAAAAGCGGCTCACTCATTACAGCACGCCTCGCAGCAGAGCAGGGAAGAGAAGTTTTTGCCGTGCCCGGCAATATCAATTCCTTTAAAAGTATTGGAACACACAGTTTGATTAAACAGGGAGCAAAGCTGGTTGAAAATACACAGGACATACTTGAAGAGCTTTCTCCTTTAATAACAGATGATAGCTTAAATAATAAAATTAAGAACGAAGATAAACCTGAAGATAAAACAGCCAAACCGCTTTCTTTGTCATCGGAAGAATCGCTTGTATTTACAGGCCTTGGTCACTACCCTGTTCATATAGATGATCTTGTACGAAAAATATCTATGGAACCCGGAAAACTCTCAGGCATACTTCTTAAGCTTGAAGTGCAGGGTGCTGTTCATCAGGCTCCAGGAAAATTCTTTTCTATAGAAATAAATGACTGACTGACTGACTGACTATATTTAAAGTAAGATAATATGTAACAGTTCAGCCACTAAGGCATAAAGAAAAGATATGACTGACAAATTGGGGAATTGCGAATTTAGGCATTGAGGAATTAAAAGTGAAAACATCTTTCAATTCAGAATTCCTAAATCTCTAAATTCC
>JAUWQK010000051.1 GCA_030611115.1 Deltaproteobacteria bacterium | reverse complement strand
GTAATACCTGATTTTACAAGATGACGCACTTTATAATTCGGGATCTCTTTCTTAAACTGCTCCACAAAGTACCCTCGTTCCGGTCTCGGGCCGACAACGCTCATATTGCCTATTAAAACATTCCAGAATTGAGGGAACTCATCTATGTTGGTCTTGCGCATGAATTCTCCTATCCTGGTTACCCTTGAATCATTTTCAGTAGTCCATATCCTGTCTGATTCATTATTATCCTGAACGATCATGGTCCTGAATTTGCAAACATTAAACTCCACATTGTTAGCGCCAATTCTTCTTTGCTTGAATAGAACCGGTCCATGAGAAGTCAGTTTTATAACTACAGCCAATAAAAGAAAAAGGGGAGAAAGGATAATGAGCACCGCAAACGAAAAAAGGATGTCAAAACCTCTTTTTAAGATCCTGTTTTTCATCGAACTGAGAGGTTCTTTGCGAATACTGATTAAAGGAATATCACCCAGTTTGTCCATTACAGCCCGGTTTCTTACGAGTCTGTAAAAATCTGGTACTATGCGGACTCGAATTCCTTCACATTCACATTTCGCAACAATATCAATGATTTCTTTTTCCATTCTTAGCGGCAATGCAACGATCACCTCATCTGCCAGATGCGAACGCACAATCTCAGAAAACCTTTCAAGCTTGCCAAGATATAAATCTCCGGGAAGTGATTCATGATAATGTTCCGCCAGGACACCATGTAGATTGTAGCCAAATTCAGGGGAAGCCAGGATCTGATTTATTACTTTTTCGGCTACCCGTCCACCACCGATCAAGAGTAATTTTTTCTGCTTATAGCCGTATTTTATAAAGTGCCTGAGGATGAGGATGTAAAAAACACGGAAAATTGATGAGCTAATAAACGCAAAAAGTAAGGGATACAAAATCAACTTGTCATTAGGTCTAAATTCACCGCCAATTGCAACAGCGGAAATAACTCCGGCGGTTAGAACAGAAAAGCCGGTCAGTGTATTTTTAAAAACGTTCAACACACCGGTTTTACTATCAACATTTGAAATTGAAGAGCTAAGCGCGATAAAAAACCAGAGAAAACCGATGTATCCCATCAATAAAGCGGCTTTTAAAGAAAGCAGACCCCAGCCGTTGTAATGAATAAATACGAGCCCAAAACAAGCATAGATAACAAATAAATCCGTAATAAATATGGCTCTGGCAGAAATACCGTTCTTTTTCATAATATTTCACACATTATTATTATGTAGCGATTTCAAATTTTGCACCCTAATTAACTCGCAGATATTTCGCATTTCATGTTGTGGACTTCCTTTTTTGGACAATGTTGGTTTACCAGGTACGTCGGTTGCGCACGGGTGAAGGGTTGGGAACTCATTGCAGGGACCGTGTTAATCTGTGAAATCCGTGTCCAAGCATTTTCTTGACAGTTCAGTACTTTTGGTGTACGATTTGTTAAGGATGTTGTAATCAATGGCTCAGATGGTGGCTGATAGTAGCACGCTTATTTTACTGGCAAAATGTAGTTTACTGGAGATTGTCTGCAACTTGTTTGACGTCATTGTGCCAAAAGCCGTGAATATCGAGGTGGCCTCAGAAGATTTGGTAAAAAATTATCCAGATGCCGCCTTGATTTCAGACCTGATCTCAAAGGGAGCAATAAAAGTTCAAAGTTCTGGCACTGATAGGCTCTCCCTGCCCATATCGCTTCACAGGGGGGAAGAAGACGCCTTGCTGTTGGCAATAAAGCTGGGAAAGTCGGTGTTTGCCACAGATGACGGCAAGGCGATCAAGGCCGCAAAGTTCTTTAAGGTTCCGTTTATTATCACTCCTAAGATCGTAGTTGAATTGTTTAGATTACAAAAAATATCGTTCAAGAAGGCACGAAAGTCCCTCGAAAAACTCGGCAAAATTGGAAGATATTCGCCTGAGATCATTGCTGATGCTTTGGTCTTACTAATGGAGGAAAAAAATGGCAAAACCAACAACCATAAGGATACCTGAAGATCTTTTGAATGAGATCAATGAATTTGTTCAAGAGTCGAAGTTGGATCGTTCGGCCTATTTGCGAGAAGTTCTACGGAAAGGATTTTCCACAGACAAGCAAGACAGGTTATTGCTCAAATACGTCCGGAAAGAGTTGAGCCAAATGGAAGTCTGCGAAGAACTCAAGTGGGACCCATGGGAATTCCTGACCCAATTGAAAGCAAGAAACCTGTACTTGAATGTCGAATTGGAAGACTGGTTAGACGCAGCAGAACTACCATCGTAACCAATTCCTCACTCCCATCCACAGATTTCGCAGATTATAAACAAATCTCTTATGTTCGAGTGACCGTGAACCGAAGTTGATCAGGAGACCTACTTTAAGGCCGCTCGCTTTCAGATAATTGATAAGTTGTGCTTCTTCGATAACGGACAAACCGGAGATTGTTTTTATTTCAATAAATTATCTCGCCATAACAAACAAAATCGGGTTGATACTTCTTATCCAAAGCTTCGCCCTTGTATTTAATATCAACAATCGGTTGAGCCTTATTAGGGATTCCCTGAATTCTAAATTCCCGTGTCAACGCCTCCTGATACACTGCCTCTAAGAATCCACATCCAAGCTCTTTATGAACTTCAATCGCCGCCCCAATTATTGCATAAGTTTTTTCATCTCTCATATTTTTATATTCTTAATTCGTGTAATCTGCGTAATCTGCGGATCTAAATTTGTTTTAATAGCTTTTTCCATTTCCTCGTAACCATCTTCCTCTCAAAATGCTCAAGAAAGTATTGTCTCCCATTTTGCCCCATCTCTTTCGTCTTCGCCGGATCATCCAAAATAGCCACGATCTTTTGCGCCAGTTCTTTCGGATCATCTATTGACGAATGAAGCCCTGCCTTGGCCTGGTTTAAAATTTCAACTACTTCAGATTTGAGATCAGACACACATATGATCGGGTTTCCTACTGCCAACAAGCCATATAATTTGCTCGGCATTATGACCCCTTCGTTTTCAGGGTAAATGCCTATCAAAGCCACGTCAGCCATGGACAAGGATTCAGCCAGGCGATAAAGAGGCTGGAAAGGAATTAACATAACATTATCAAGGTCATGGGAAGCCGCTATCTCCTGAACCTTTTGTCTCTTCCCACCATCTCCTGCAAAGACAAACACAATATCATCTCTATCGCGTAGCTCCCCGGCAGCATGTATCATAACTTCAAGCGGTTGATACCGGCCTAGGTTGCCGGAATACATGACCACCTTCTTGTAGCGCAGACTGAGTTCGTCAAGCAAATGATTATCTTTTTTTGACACTGGATAGACCCGGCCGGCATCCGCCCAGTTGTGAATCACATGGATTCTGTCCTCAATTCCCGGCACTTTATTAAGAATGATTCTCTTCATCACTTCGGACAATACAATGATACCGCTTGCGTATTTGAAGGATAGCCTATTGACAAAATCAATAGCTCTATACAGTATCCCACCCTTTTTTATCATTCCGGTATGTGCGGGAAGCTCCGGCCAGAGATCGTGAATCAGGACTACATATCTCTGCCCTCTAAGCTTAGCAGCAATGAAACCCAGAAACGGCAGAAGGGCAGGGTTGGTGTTGAAAACCAAAAGGTCATTCTTGCCGGTAGAAAACATCGTGGGAAGCATGCTCAAAAAACAGCTTGTGCTGTTCAATATCCGCCCCAAGATCTTGTTTTTATCAAAAAGGAATGACCAAACTTTTCTAATACAAACCCCATTATGGCATTCAGACTTAGGAAATCTTCCTAAATCCGCCGATCCTCTAATTCCTGAATTCCTAAATTCCCTAATCCATGAATTTGATTCAATCCCTAAATTCTTTATATAAGTCGGTTGAGCACACACCACCTCGGCATCCAGCCCATAAGCCGCCAGATCCTCAACCAGATCAGTCATTATAATGGCTGTTGTGGTCATATCAGGATAATAAAGCTGAGTAAAAAAGACTATGTGGTTGGTGTTCATTACAAAGGAAGATTTTTTTTGATCTTATTTATGGACCCAAACTTCCGAACTTCCGACTATGGTAGGTTGGATTCAATCGCCGGATAATTCCCTGGCCTTGCGAACAGCTTTTAGATAAACTTCTTCTTTGAGATAGAATCCAGACTGAAGAATATCCTCGAGGGTAGACAGAAATTGATCAAAGTTAAGCAAGTGATTTTTGACAGCCTTCAAAATTAACCACAGTGTGCCGATAGGTCTGAGACCTGCCATTTCAGAAGCGGCCCTGGCCTTGACATCATCCATGAGTACTGTTTCAATCCCCTTTTCCCTGGCCAGAGAGATAACCTCTGCCTCGCCAGGGTGGATTGTGATCTCAACAGGATAGATATTCTTGATACCTTGAACTATCATCCAACCCTGAGAGATAGCTCTTTCTACACGATAGGCATCTTTTTCTCCCAGACGTTTACCCTCAACAACTACTTCTCTGTAGACAGCTTCGGGGATAAATACCTGATTGACCATGCTTTGGAGAAGGCTCAGTTGATTTGCCTTAGCTAAATAAATGAGTGGCGTGGCGTTGGAAACGACCTTATCCATTGAGCGCCCTCAAATCTTTTTTGAATTCTTTCAAGTCATATGAAGTATGGATGTGCTCACGTTTTACTTCCTGAATCATTTCCCAGAGCGACAGATTGCAGGTCTGAGCTGCCTCCCAGAGCGTCGTTGTACCTTTCCTATAGTCTTCCAGAGAATCACGTACAGTATACTCTTTTAAGGCACAGAGAAAAAATGATCGCAACAGCGCCGAGCGATCAATACCTTTTCGAGCGGCCATTTCATCGATTTTTTTAACGTACCCTTCGTCTAAACGCGTAGTTACAGTCTTAGCCATATTTTTCACCTCGTTCCCATAGTCTGTATGCAATTGCATTGATTACATACAGACTATCTACTAACTTCCGCCAAGTCAAATGAAAAAGCTTCCTATTTAACCCTAACCCGGGCAACCATCCATTTTAAATCCGTGTCTGATATTTTTCTTTTTCAGTTCTTTATCTGCGTAATCTGCGGATCTAAATCCATTTCAAAAATTGTTTAATGTCATTAAAGAAATACTCAGAGCTTTTTTTGTAAAGTGGCAGCCTGGATTTAATTCTATGACAAATACTGTGTGGGGAGCGATTATATTTATGAACCCTTTGTTTAATATATCTCTCAAGAGAATCAAATTCATCATGAGTCATTCCGGCTAAATGTCTTTTGTGGTTTGCAAAAAAATAGTTATGAGGTTGTATTTTAAAATAATCTTCAATCTCCATATGATCGATCGCCGAATTTTCTTCAATACCCAATTTATGTAGTTTTGTTCCAGGAAAAATTTCATAAACGCTAAAGCTTATAAAATCCGGTTTTATCTTATAGGCAAAGTTTAAAGTTTTTAGAATATCGTTTTTGGTTTCACCGGGGATTCCCATCATAAAATAACAGGTCACATGCATATCAATCCCGTTAAACATCTTCATCTTTGAAATAATGATTTTATTGTTGAGTTTTTTATTGATAATTTTATGGATTCTATCAGATCCTGATTCAATGCCAACCTTAATAGCCACGCATCCTGCGGATCTCATTTCAATCAGCAAATCTCTATCTAAAGTGGTTAAATTTGCATTACATTCCCAGTATACATCAACTTTCTCCTGCTTGAGTTTACTACAGAAATCATATACCCGCTTTTTATTTACCGTGAAACTATCATCCTTGAGAGTAAAATAGATTGCACCGTATTTTTTTTTGACCGATTTTATTTCTTCAACCACGCTTTTTACACTTCTGGATCTTACTTTATTCTTCCAGGTAGCGGTTGCACAATAAGCGCACTTAAAAGGGCAACCTCGCGAAGACATTATCAGCCCCATATCTTCGGCTTCATATTTTTTCTCATTTATTAATATTGATCTGTCAGGTATGCCAAAGTCATCCAGATTTTCTACAAACAGTCTCGTATCGTTTTGTTTCACAACACCATTTTCAGAGTAAAAAATACCTGAAATTAAGTGAAGCGGATTGCCGTTTACGATTTCCAAAATAGTTTGCTCACCCTCGCCAATGACTCCAATATCAAATACATCAACTTTTTTGATATCTTCAGATAGTAATGTGACGTGAGGTCCGCCTGCGATGATTATTGCAGAACAAATTTTTCTACAATATTGTGCGGTGCGGATAGCAGAAGCGATAAAGGTTGTCCAGACTGTTATTCCTATATAATCCGGTTTAAAATTCTGAATCTCTTTTTCAAGGATCTTCCAAAATGGGTCGGAGAAATTTTTCAGGTTTTGCAAATAATTGTCATATGATGATTCCTGATCGGAAAAATCCAGGTTGCCGTATTTTTCGTATTTATCCCCCTCAAGAATTCTGACGTGATGTCCGTTGTGTTTAAGATACGTTCCCATACTAACGAATTGGTAGGGGAAATATCTTGCGTGTATGCCAATAAATCTAAAAAAAGGAGGCTGAATAAATAACACGCGCTTCATTTAATATTCCTCAGAAGAGCAATTGGTCAAAATGCAGTAACGATTTGCTGAATCAGGGCATAAATTAGTTTTTTTTCGTGCTTCTATAACTAAACAATCACCACGACCCAATAAGTTGCCGAGCCATAAAAACGGGAAAAAAACAAAACGAACAAAAAGTATCAACGAACCAAGTAAAATCGGCAAGCGCTGAGCGTAATTTTTTCTTCCCTGCTTAGCGAATAATGACGCAATTACGGACTGAGCCACCCACAAACTTGGCGTAGCGTACTTTGCTTTTATCACTTCAAAGCCACTATCATTTAATAAATATTTAAGTGTCGTAGCGGAAAAGAATGTAATGTGAAAAGGAACGTGCCAGTTGATCCAGTAACGACCAAAGATATTTTGCTGCCAGCTCTCTATATTCGGGCAACTGATCCAGGCTTGGCCATCCGGCTTGAGAATGCGGGCAACATGGTTAAGCATTTCTCTTGGATTTACAGAATGTTCCAAAACGTGAGATAATACCACCACATCGTATAATTGTTCCGGATGAAACGTTTCCAAAGAATCGGTAAATACCCGAAAACCTCTTTTCCTTGCCTCGGCTGCTGCCCGCTCATTAAGTTCCAAGCCTTCAGCCATAAATCCATTTTGTTTATAAATCTGAAGACCCTGTCCCTCATTGCATCCTATGTCCAGCAAACGGCCGTTTCCACGTCTGGAATGAAAACATATATCTCCGTCTATTGCCATCCACAGACGATAAAATACAGATTCCAAAAATGTTTTGCGGAATTTAGTGTACAAGCTTTTTTTGCTTCCGGCAAAATTGTAATAGGTTTCGTATAGTTGTTTCAGTTCCAAGGATGAAGGTTGTGACTTGAGCTGGATAAGTCCGCAGTTATTGCACATACCAATATCATATACACCTTCTATACCAAAACGGGTGTCATAAATTCTCTTCTTGAAAATTGAAAGTTCATCCGTGCACAGGGTACACCTGCCTGTTTTATTAGTCATAAGTTATTCTCTGATCGTTGCCAGATAATACGTGTGCATGGCAGTTCATTCTGCCTGTATACTTTTCTCAATCTGCTTTGAAATAGCATCAAATACTTCATCCACATGGATTGCGTCCATGCAGCTATTACCTGGTTTTCTGCATACTGTTTGATCACAGGGGCTGCATGGAAAATCTTCCTGATGAGAAAGAATAATATGACCATCTCCCCACGGGCTAACCGCATCAGAATGCGCTGGACCAAACAGAGCTACAATTTTTGTCTCTGTTGCAGAAGCCATATGCATTGGGCCTGAATCCAGCCCCAGAAAAACATCACTTTGCTCGAGTAGCCCAATGAATTCCCTGACAGTTGTTTCACCTGCAGTAATCATCACACTGTTTTTCATGTTGTCAGCAATTTTTTCGGCAATTTCCCTCTCAGAATGGCTCCCTGCAAGGATTATCCTGGCGCTATACTCAGCAACAAGGCGGTCTGCAACCAAAGCATATCTTTCATGCTTCCATCTCCTTCCGTGCCAGCTAGCGCCTGGGTGAATTATGACGATAGGACCGCTATTATTCAGATTGCCCGTGTCACACTGTTTTATAATTGCTGATGCTCTTGTCCAGTCCTGATCAGTTATTTTAAGAGAAAGATTGTATTTACTATTATTTTCTGGATCCAGATACTTGATTAAATCTATGCAGAGATTTACATTGTGATGATTTGTACCGCACGGGATAACATGGGTCAGAAAAAAATCGCATCCAGTGATGTCAAAACCCAATCGGTATTTGATGTTTGATAGAAACATCAGAATGTTGTGTCTGAAGTCTCCTCTCAGGTCTATT
>JAUWQK010000123.1 GCA_030611115.1 Deltaproteobacteria bacterium | reverse complement strand
TTAATTTATGTAAGCAATATTCATGCCTATACATGCGGAACGTGTTGCTGTCTGATTTTAGGTTGCGTTGCCTGCAATAGAGTTCCTGAATAACAAACGGCGTGGATACAAAAATGTCTGATTATTGGACACTTATTAACCAGTTTTCGAGAACATATTTATATTATTAGATAATATTATGTACAATAATTAAACACCATTCTGTATGCCTTATCTGTATCTAACGAAGAGGCTTGTATCCCCTTGAAAATTAACGGGGTTTGATAAGGGAAACGTTTTTGCAATGGTTTTATATTTTGAGGAGGTAACAGGTAGATGAGACTTGGAAAATGGATAGCTATAATTTTCTTACTAAGTATTTTTGCGTTTTTGGTTCCGGCCATGGCCACCGATCAAGAGGCTGCGGCCACGCATGACACAGAATATGGCTCTACTCACGGAGCAGAGCATGCTGTTGCAGAATCGCATGGGCATGGAGATGCAGGCCATGGTGGTCACGGAGGACATGTCAATCTTGGAGAGGTGCTTAAGCTCTGGACATGTATTCCTTTTGCATGCATGCTCCTTTCCATAGCACTCTTTCCGCTTCTGGCTCCAAAATTCTGGCATCACCATTTTGGCAAGATTTCAGCTTTTTGGGCGGCGTGTCTGGCCATTCCGTTTTTGATCGCTTATAAGGGCACTGCCGTGTATGAGATTCTCCATATCATCCTTGCCGACTATGTGCCCTTTATTATCCTTCTCTGGGCGCTTTACACTATTTCCGGCGGGATCCTGCTTAAAGGCACATTGCGCGGGACGCCTCTGGTAAATACTATTATGATACTTATCGGCACAGTGCTTGCTTCGTGGATGGGCACAACAGGTGCCGCCATGCTGTTGATCCGCCCATTCTTAAAGGCGAATAACTACCGGAAAAACAGAACCTTTATGGTGGTCTTTTTCATCTTTCTCGTTGCAAACGTAGGGGGCTCATTGACTCCACTCGGTGATCCACCACTCTTTCTGGGATTTCTTCACGGGGTCGACTTTTTCTGGACAATGAAGTTAATGCCGCATATGCTTGTAACAGCCGGTATCTTGCTGGTGATTTACTTCTTCCTTGATTCATACCATTATAAAAAAGAAGGCTTGACCGCTGCCCCTGTGGAAGAGGGGGAAAAAGAACCATTGAAATTAGTAGGAACACATAACTTCATTTTTCTCGGCGGCGTTGTCGGAGCGGTGCTCATTAGCGGAATAGTGGACTGGGGTGAAGTAAACACATTAGGAATTCACAGGGCAGTGCAGGACTGGTCGCGGGATAGTTTTCTTGTTTTGATGGGTATGCTCTCATTGTGGACTACTTCGAAAAGACTGCGTGAGGACAACGACTTTAGCTGGTTTCCGATTGTTGAAGTTGCCTATCTCTTTATCGGGATATTTATTACCATGGTCCCGTGCCTTCTTATACTAAAGGCAGGCTTAAAAGGGGAGCTGGCATTTTTGATCGCTGCGGTAAAGGAGCCGGTGCATTACTTCTGGGTTACGGGTGCTCTTTCCGGTTTTCTTGATAATGCTCCGACCTATCTCACATTTTTTAATACTGCTCTTGGAGCCTTTTATCCTGGGATGCCGGAGGCTCAGGCCGTTCCTCTTCTTATGACGGAAACCTCGATCTATTTGAAGGCGATCTCTGCGGGCGCGGTCTTTTTTGGCGCTTTCAGCTATATTGGGAATGCGCCTAACTTTATGGTGCGGTCGATTGCAGAAGAGGGAGGCACACCAATGCCGAGCTTCTTTGGTTATATATTGAAATATTCTCTGGTCTTCTTGTTTCCAACCTTTGTGGTTGTAACTTTAATCTTCTTTTAAAGACAGGAGTACATTATGGAATTTAAAAAGATTTTATTTCCTACAAAATTTAGGGAGCTGGCATTTAACTCACTGGAATCCATTCTGGAACTCAAAAAAGCCGGTCTCAAAGAGATTGTGCTGACCTATATTATTCCAAGAGATGAGGTCGCGTTTGTGCCGTTTGGCGGATATATGAAGGACGAGGAAGAACGCTTGAGAGAGCAGGCAAGAATCCGTTTTGAAAACTGGCAGGAAGCTGTATCGGCAGAGGGGATTGAGAGTAAGATCAGAATTGAGGTAGGAAATCCCGTTCCAAAGCTTTTGCGTATCGCTGAAGAAGAAAAAGTCGATCTTATTATAGCCGGCAGAAAAAAGAGAACAGTGCTTGGAAAGGTCTATGTTGGATCGCACACTCTGGAACTTGTACGCCGGAGTACTATTCCTGTT
This sequence comes from Deltaproteobacteria bacterium, assembly GCA_030611115.1. Next base: position 2,707 of record JAUWQK010000123.1, on the reverse strand, counting down.
CTGGTAAGCAAATATATGGTGCGGTTTGAATGGGAGGGTGATCTGATTACCCGGGTAAACGATCACATTTTTACTGCTCCTCTTCTTGCTACTGACTGGTCCGAGCCATCTGAAAAAGCACTTAAGCTTGTCTCGTCTTTTAAAGGATTAGCTGACAAGGTAATGGTAACCCACATAATCGGAGTCAAAATCTCCAAAGGGCTTGACAAGTCGGAATTAAATCGTATTGAAAAAGAGAGCAAAGAGCGTTTGAAAGAATATTGCGACAGGTTAAAGAAAGATGGGATCAATGCTGAACCCCACCTGTTTTCCGGGCGAAGCGCTCATGAGATTGTAAGGGTGGCACGGGAGCACAAGGCCAGCATGATCGTTATGGGAACCACAGGCAAGGACCGCTTCAAGGAGTTCTGGCTGGGAAGTGTTTCTCACCGTGTAACAGAGGAATCGGAACTTCCTGTACTTTTGGTGCCATAACAATGAAATAAAAAAGCTGTTAGCTGTTAGCCATTAGCTGTTTGATTTTTTAAGCTAAAGGCTAATTGCTAAAAGCTAACTGCTACATAAAAAAAAGGGCGGATAATTTTTTATCCGCCCTTTTGTACTGTTCTTCCCAATTTCCAATTTCAAGCTTCTATTTTAATCTGTCCCAAATTTCTACTTTCCAATTTCAAGTTTCAAGCCGTGAACGGCTACTTATTTTGTTAAGTTATTCCATCCCGATGATCGGTACTTTCGTCCACCTTTTGCAATAATCAATGCCTCTACGTTTGATAACGAACCGGCAAGATTAATGCTCTCTTTTGGGGTATGAATAAAAAGAGCTGTTGAGAGAGCATCTGCCTGCATAACGGTAGGAGCAAGGACTGTAGCACTTATTGTCTGAACCGGTGAATCTCCGGTTGATGTATCAATGATATGGTGATGAACTTTATCTTTATCAAAATAGTTTTCATAATTGCCGGACGTAGCCACTGCACCGTTATTCAGCTCAAACAATTCAGTAACTTCTCTTTTCTCCAAAGGATCTTTTATTCCAATTTTCCAGGCTTTATCGGGACCGTTTCCTCCAATAACTCTAACGTCACCTCCGGCATTGATCAGGGCGTATTTTATTCCGTTTAATTTTATAAGATTTGCTGCCTGATCAATAATGTAACCTTTTGCTATACCATCCAGGGAGATCTGCATTCCATCCTTGAGCAATCTTACGCCCTCTTTGTTGTTTATTTTAATGTTTTCAAAATTAACAAGCTTCATCTTCTCATTTATCTGTTTCACCGATGGGGAAGAACCTGTTGATTCATAGGATTTTTTATACAGCTCTAAAACAGGAAGAACTGTAATGTCAAATGTACCTTTACTAATATAATTATAAAAGGCGCTTTGATGCAGAACATCTGCTAATTCAGGAGAAATATCTTTTAAAAAGCCTTTTTGATTGAGCCAGCTCACAGGAGTATTATCAGCATGTCGATTAAATATTTTCTCAAGTTCCGTCATCTTTGCAAAAGCTTGTTCAACGTTTTTTTCAGCTTTATCGCGGGATGAATCTGCAATAGTTATAGTTACAATTGTCCCCATAAGCGGACGAGTTCTGCTTATGGAATGAAGATTGTCAAGATGTTTGCCTTCGGCCGGTTTAGCAATTATAGTCGGGACAGCTAAACCTAAACCGAATACACCCATTAGTTTGAGACAATTTCTACGGTTTACAATTTTTTCCCTGCTTTTTTTAATGGAATCCTGTTGCATTTTTCTCCCCCCCTACAAGGTCTGTTACATATAAAATGACCATCAATATGTATCTCATAAGCACTTATTAGTCAAGTAAAATTTAGTGTAATACAAGTTGATTTGGCTTGACAGTCAGGCATTCTTTTGATAAATACATTTAAATAAAATGCCGAATAAAAAAGATTAAGAATATTTATGACAATAATAATTGGGAGGCGGACAGGGATGAAAAAAAGTAATATATTAATAGTAATAGCGGGCTTGATAGGTTTATTTGTTTTTGGTTTAGCATATGCGCAGGATGATATTCAATCGCTGGAACATGATATCTTTGTGAATCGTGAAAGGCCTGCCGCTGTTTTCCCTCATACACTTCATGCTGATGATTTAGAGATTGATTGTCTGGACTGTCACCATATTTACAAAGATGGCGAGAACGTATGGGATGAATCTGAAATAAGCGACTGTACTGCATGTCACAGCCTTGAGGCAGATGGTAAGATAATGTCAGCAATGAAGGCGTTCCATGCAAACTGCAAAGGGTGTCATTTAGAGGAAAACAAAGGCCCTGTTACTTGCGGCGAATGCCATCCCAAGACAAAGGAATAGACGTAACAAATAATAAATAATGGACAGGGGGAATTCTTTCCCTGTCCATATTTTTTTGTATTTAGTGCCCGAACGAAAAATAGAAAATTTTTTCAAGTTCAAGGAAGGAGTAAATTTTAACCGCAGGAATACACCTTAGCTCATAGCTGATGGCTTTTAAGCTCATAAGATAAAAAAGGTATAACAGCTAACATAGCCCTGCTCTTTACCCATAAGTTATCTTTCCATTAGCAATTAACAGTTATCAATTGATTATTAACTATTATTATTGGCTTTTGGGGCATAAATATAAAAACATAAAACAAATAATCAATAATCAATTGCTAATAACTAATTGTTAATTAAGGATAAAAATATGTCTCAA
>JAUWQK010000041.1 GCA_030611115.1 Deltaproteobacteria bacterium | reverse complement strand
TGGCGCGACATCAGGTCAGGCAGTGTACGTTCATGAAAGTCATCGATTAATATATCAAGGATATTTTGCATATTGTCGTGCTATCTCTTTTTGAGAGATAAATCAACATGTTTTTATCTTGTTTTTCGAGAAACTTTGATTTGGCATACCAGATACTATTATATTTCTGCTCCATCGCTTAGTCTGTATTTCCGACTGTAGCATGAACGGTTCGGGAAATCCGCCATAGACCAGAAGATCCCGCACCGTTGATGGCGCCGGCATGTTCAGTTCGGCATATGTCAGCGGTAAAAGCCGGAAAAAATGATACCGCCCCTAAAGGGAATCGCCCCCATCAAAAAATACAAGCGAGTAATTTACGATAAGGATAAATAAACTCGCTTTCGTTCGGAATTGTCAATGTAAAAAACAGGGGGCAGTACGATTTTAATTTTGCAGTCGGGCAAATATTTCTGCAAACTTTTTTTCCTCCTCGATTCCCATCATAGTACGAGGGATATCAGGAGGGATATCTTTCCCTATAGCTATTCTTTTTGCTATTCCGCCAGGATTGTAAGGCAGGCATTCGCATGTGGTAATTCCTGCGCTTTTCAGGAAACGAGTTATCTGGGTTAAATTGTCGGTTGTTGCGGTAATTTTGGGCACAAGGGGCAGCCTTGGTATGATTCTGACGTTTGGCTCCTTTATAAGATCGGTAAGATTGCTCAATATCTGTTTATTACTTTTTCCGGTATATTGTTCATGTTTACGAGGATCGTACAGTTTAATATCATAATAGATGAGGTCAATATATTGTAGAAGTTTTGTTTTAAATTCATCAAGGTTAAACATCCCGGACGTCTCTATTGCAATGTGGACGTTATTCGCCTTCAATTCCTTCATGACTTCACCAACGTAATCCATATAAAGCGTTGGTTCACCGCCGGAAAAGGTTACGCCCCCTTTTGAGGTTTCATAAAAGATATGATCACTCAGGAGTATTTCAATCAAGTTGCTGACGGAATAGTGCTTGCCGACAATCTTGAGAGCTGTTGTCGGGCACTCTTCAGCGCATTTGCCGCAGGCCGTGCACCTGTCCCGGATGATCCTGCCACTATCTTCTAAACTTATGGCGTCCTCGGGACAAACCGCCTTGCAATCGCCGCAATTTATACAAAGTTGGGGATAAAAGGCGATTTCCAGGCCGCTCTTCATGGACTCCGGATTATGGCACCAGAGACAGGAAAGAGGGCATCCTTTCATAAATACGGTGCTTCTTATACCGGGCCCGTCATCAAGGGCAAAGTGGTGTATATCGAATATTAAGGGCTTGCGCTGGGCATGAATTAGCTTTTCATTTTCGTTCATGCCCTGCCTGCTACCATTAATTGCAGATGTTTAGCCATATAAGCAAATTTATAAAGATAGTTAAGATTGCCGTCAATAGTTACATCCTGCCTCAGAATTGAACCAAGGATGTCGGGTTTTGGTGAAAGGAGATAGTTCATAAGCGCCTTTGCATTGCGGAACGTCACGGTGATATTTGTCCTGTCTATAGCCTTTTCATAGACTTTCATTCGGTTGTCTCGAAAAACAGCAGCCACTGTAATCTTGTTATCTCTGCTCTTAAAGAGATATCTGCCGTTAAAGTTTTCGATGTTTCTTTTGAAGTCTTTATTAAGAAAGAAAACCAGGCTCATTAATTTCAGCAGCAGTTCGAGGAACTCTTCTGCAACCTCAGATTCAATGCAGTTGAGAAAACGTTTCTGCAAAGTCTTTGCCCGGATATTACGCAGTAGAATAAAATTTGAAATATTTTCCAGCATCACAACCTCCTAGCGCCCTTCGGGCGAGCTGTTGAGCTGATAAGCTATTGAGCTATTGAGCTTATCAGCTTACCAGTACTGTCAAGTTACTCAAAAGCCAGCATAGATTTATGTTTTTCGGGAAAGGGTACAGCCTTTCCGGTTTTTATGTTGTATGCGGTCCTTGTGATAATCTCCTCTTTCATTGCTTCGTTAAGGTCCTTAAAATACGCTGAATAGCCGGAAACTCTTACCAGCAGTTCCGGATACTTGTCAGGATTATTCCTGGCATCAATAAGATCCTCGTAAGACATAATATTAAACTGTATATGGAGCCCGCCATAACGGAGATATGCCTCGACCGCCTGACCAAATGTCTTGATATCTTCTTCACCCTCAACAGACGGATATTTAAGGTTAAGTGCTTCGCCGCTTGCTATGCATTGGCTTTCAAGCCCTCCTACCGCTTTAAGGCATGCTGAAAGATCATTGGCTGCCTGTGATACCGGAGTAATGCCGCTGGCAAATACCTGGTATGCTTTCCTCCCGTTGGGAAGGGCTCCTGACAGTTTGCCCTGACCAGCATGGTTTGTCATGGTCCAATAGCCTGGTCTGTACTTTCCGCCCCTGTAGTTAGTATGGCTCTGGTAGAAATCATACAGAAAGCGAATCAGATTGTGAGAATTCTTTTTTGCGACAGGGTCTTCAGTACCGTATTTCGGGGTTTTGTTGACCAGGTAGGCGTGCAGTTTTTCATAACCCTCAAAATCGGCCTTCAGTGCCTTTAAGAGTTCATTGAAAGTACATTTCTTATCGATAAATACTGCTTTTTCGATAGCGTTCAGAGAATCTACTGTATCAGCAAATGCGATATGTGTAGCCCCCGATGAATTATAAAGAGCGCCTCCGAATATGAGGTCTTTGCCTGTTTCCATTGGGCCTTCAAAGAATGCAGAAAGGAGTGGCGACGGCAGAATTTCCTGATAAGCATGTCCTAAATATTCGTTTAGATCAATTGCCTTTCCTATAAGCCATTCTGACTGGTTTTTGAATGCCTCCCAGAACTTTTCAAAGCTATTGAATTGTGAGGGTTCACCGGTTTTGGGGCCTATTTGCTCATCTCCGGTTATAGGTCTTTTTCCATTATTTAAAGCCAGTTCAAGCACAGACACAAGATTCAGCATGATGGAACTTGATGCATCGTAACTCCTTCCGGCAGAAGCCAGTTCCACGCATCCAATGACGGCATAGTCTCTTGCGTGTTCAAGTTTAGTCCCCTGATTTTCAAGAACCTTAATGACTGCAACATCATTATGAATTGCCGGAACCGCTTTTGTGTTCACAATGACCTCGGCCAGTCTGTCGCGGTACTCTTCTGAATTCTTCTCGTAGTGATAGCGGGAGTTTAAGCTTGGATCCCTTGTCTTTAACAGTTCCGTGACCCGCAGCATGATATAGGTGAGGTCGTTCACGGCATCTTCGCCATTTTCGTCAATCCCGCCGACAGTCACAGCCGGCACGGTGCCTGCCCCTCCCCAAAGTTCTTCAGCCGTCTCAGGCACAAGATTGGTATTATCGTTGAGTTTCAGCCAGAAACAGCCTGCCAGTTCCATGGCTTCTTTTACAGTCAGTATCCCCTTGTCAATATCTTCCTTATAAAACTTATAGAGGATCTGGTCCAGCCTTCCAGGACTCATGGCCATATTAATATTTTCTGCATGTATTGCTACCTGCACTATCCATATAGAGTTAATGGCCTCCCGAAAAGTCCTTGCGGGTTTTGCAGGAACGCGCTCGCACACCTCTGCTATCTTTTTAAAGTTCTCTTTCCTGGATGGGTCGTGTTCCTTTGCAGCAAGCTCGGCCGCCTTTTTACTGAGATTCTGTGCGTACCCGATAACGCCTTGCATGGCTATCTGTACAGCCCTGTAAAACTCAAGCTTCTGCCTGTTTTCTTCAGTGAGGTTTTCGTTTTTCTTTAACTCTGCCCCCTTTAAAGCAGCCTGCTCAATGATATATTCCACTCCTTTATCAAGGGCTACCTTGTAATCAGGCACTGTGTGGGAAATACAGCCCACCTTGCTTGCAATGAAAAAGACAATGCGTTCAAGTATTCTCATGCATTCAGGATTATTGTATTTTTTTCTTGTGTACTCGATTATATTTCTATCCATCCAGTAGGGATTAATGTCAAAGTTTAACTCCTCAGCCTCCTTTTCAGAAAGTATTATGGGATTCTTTTTTCTTGTACTTATGGTATCAAGTTCGGGCCAGATCGTCATACCCGTCCATTCAGGATAAACAGGAGCGCCAAAGGGCTTGGTTGTGGTTGTCCCTGCCAGAAGACTGTCATCAAAAAAGAGTGGAGCCTTGTTAGAAAGGAAATGCTTTGCCGCATTGGCGTACCTGATTTCCGCCGATTCTTTATCGGATGACATATCCCTTAAATACTCAGTGTAATATCTTGCCCGCTCGATACAGACCCTGGGTTTTTCACTTAAAAGCCCTTCCCGTAATTGTTTGAGAAGAGACAGATTTTCAAGGTCATATTCGGCTAACCTGATGTCCTGTAACGTCACGGCGCCCATGGTTTATCCTCCTTTCAATTTATAAAATCGCTTTGTGATTTAAGAAACTCTATACAAGGCAATCATTCTATCCAGCGCAAATTCCACAAGCTGGGAGCAATTCATGAAGAACATAAAAACGGTGTGCTATGGCCGCATCATGAAAACACTTCCAATCGCTTGTCAAAAAATCGTCCCGATAGCGATAACAATCATTGTTGTGATTCAACCGTCCGAGAGCCTTGTATTTCCAAGACCCCTTCTCATGAGCATCGTAGGTGATCTTATCTTGCAGGGGACCGCCATCAACCTTAAATGTTCCGTTTGAAATTGCTTCAAGCCAAGCCTTATGCCGATCCTCTCCTTTCTCATCCTTGAAGCTCTTAAAGCAATGTTCAATTTGATCCAAATTATCCGTATCAAGTGCATTGCTTGCCTGCCGTGTATCAGCCCCAAGATACCTTCTCATGGCCTCTAAGATATGTTCGGCAGCCTCCCGAAAACATTTCCCGTTATCTCTGGAATGCTTCTCTCCTCTGCCATCTGTATAGCTCCAACTGATGTAGGGCAAGTCGGGGAGAGTGCAGGCACGGCCATGCCCTATAGGAGGAGCCACGTCATCTATGATATCATTGACTCCTGCCCTCAGGCTGTCCAATATCTTTCTTGTCCAACTCACTTTTTTCTTGGACTTAAGTTCTTTTGGATCCTCTACCTCGTTAATTTCATGAATAATCCCGGCAAATCCCTGGTGTGCCCAGGTGTCAGCATAAACATGCAAGGCAAGCCCAAAACGATGAAAGCCGTATGGCTTGTCTGCTTGACGTATTGCCTCGTCTATCATTGACTGCGCCACCGGGCTGTTAGGTTTGGCAACCAGACGGTGAATAAAAGACTTGCTTTGCGCAACGTCCCCCGGAAGAAAATGAAAAGGCAACCATATATCAAGATTATCACTTAAATCCAAATTCTTCATATCAAGAGCTTTATGTGCTGTGATGCTCCTTTTAAATAAGGCGCCGTTTTCAAAGTGAATCAGCCCTCCATGAACAGCATCATCCACATATTGGGACGCATAGGAAAGCCTTTCGGAATCCTCCTTGCTAAAACCGGCAATTCTGGCCAAGACATAGATTGTTCCATGATGAAAGTCTATCTGCATTTGTTTTTCCTCCTTATTGTGAAAGGTTTACTTATGCCGAAGTCTATTATTCCTTATTCCGTATCAAAGAGAATGAAATCTTTTACAGCGTGCCAGTCATCATCCATCAACATAAAGTAGCCGAAGTTTTCATATTTGTACAGGGCGTGGTCTGTTCCCGGGTCATATGGGATTTTCGGCCTGGTGGAATAGACCAACTGGCCAAGATACAATCCATCGGCTATTCTTACTACTTCGTCGAAACAGAGGTGATCGGGGGGCATAGTATGAAATTCAGGCCAGCGATAATTGAACTGGAGAAGCTCCTTTTCCCTGTTTTCAGGGTTAAATGACTTACCGTTTGCGGCGATAAAGTAAAAACTCTTTACGTGAATTTCCTTCCTCTTCTCCTCTTCATCCGGATACTCCACGACCATTCCTATCTTATCCAAATGCTCGATAAAAGCGGTAGCGGGAAGGGAGAGGTCAATGTCCTTTCTATACGTATTTGCGCCGAGTATGATGGGCTCCACCCCTTCATAGTACCGTGCATTATCTCCGATGTACCTCTTTATATCATCCACCGTGGTGCTGGTGAAGGTCTTGCCTGACCAGGGAGAGAATGGCCTGATTGCCGGATATAGATCGTTCAGGACACTCCGGTCAAATTTCGTCAAAAAGCCGGCATTTTTGAAAGACACAACGCCTCCGTGCAAAAAGCCGTTAATGCCGTCGGGCCGTTCACCACACATGAAGATCTTGTGCAGCTCATCAAAATATTCGTCTTTGAAGGAATCTCCTTTTTGGATGCCCTCATAAATATCCTGGAGATAGTGCAGAATGGTTGGCCGGTCTCCCAGTGCTTCTTGAATGGCTTTGCCCTCCGGGCATTCTATGAAGGTAAACGTGGTAAATTTTTCATGCAGATCATCAGCTATCGTATATGTCAGATCAGGAAAGAGTTTGTTCTTTTCATGAAGCCACGTATCGTCCATAAGGGCAAAATATCCGAAATTTCTGTACTTATAATCTTTCGCTTGCACTTTTGGACTGTATTTTTCAAAAAGGTGTTTTGGGGCAGTGGCGTAGTAGAGCTTGCCCAGGTAAAGGCCTTTTGATATTTCTACTATCTCGTCTATAAGAAGCCTGTTGGGAAGGCGATTCGACAGGCTCTCCCATCGATAGTTCAGAGCAACGACTTCCTTTTCCGGATGTTCAGGGTTTACTGAAAGAGCTTTCTGAGCAATAAAAAGTCCGCCCTTTGCGTGTATCCATGACCGTTGTCTTCTTTCGGGCTTTGGAAGACTCTCCATGTCTATGACAGCGGAAAGGAGATAGTTCGAAAGCTTATTTACAATGTTTTTGTTCTCCTTCCTGAAGGAATTTATTCCAAGACAGGCCGTTTCTTTGCTGTCTTTAAAGCCTTCTGTCAATTCGTCTAATCGCTTCTGATCAATTTTTTTGAAGTTTTTGCCCGCCCAGGGAGATGTCTTGGAAAACACTCTTCCATAAAGGGCCTGAAGGATGTCAAGCTCTTCTCCGATCCCAAGTTTTCGACGGGCATCTTCAACCACTGTGTAAATATCGAGTCCTGTTTTGAGACTGATGGTAATACCATGGTGATAGCCATCCATATCTCCGGGGGTCCTGCCGCAAAGAAAGAGCGTATCCAGTTTTTTTCCTATTTTCCCATGAGATTTACCCTTGTTCAAAATCTCTGCGTAGTAATGAATAAGTTCTAAAGGGGTTTTTTTGCCCTTCATATCTTCTCTTAATATCTCCTGAAGAAGCGGGTCTTGCATATTGCATGATTCGACAAATGTGAAAGGTCGCGACAGCTCCACAACAGGAGACTCTCCAGCCATCTTATCCGTCTTTTGATTGCAGGCCGGAAGAAACAACAATGATAACATAATACATATTGCTTTTATTTTCATAACATTACCTCCTGTTTCCTTTTAACTAAATTGAGCGACATTTTTACTCGACCTGTACCAATTTTTCCCCTTGCATCAACTTATACGGCCGATCGACAAAACCATCTCGATTAACGCCATCTTAAAAAATTATTTTATTTTTGTTTCCGCAAATTTTTGTAAAGCTTTTGGTGCAAAAGCAGCAAGCAAAAATCCAAATGTAATGTAAATCCCATTGCTTGCATTACCATCATTAAGAAGAATTGTTAAAAACCCAAAAATTATTGCCGCTATCAAAGCAATAAAACTCATTAATCGCATAGATGAAATATTTCCATTATCTTCTTCAAAAAGTCCAGCTCTTTTTCCTTCGGTTTCATTTTTTTGAGAATTGTCGGTCATGTCTGTATCCCCCTCTTAAATAATATTTGAATGAATTTAAAAATATATACTCCGCAAATACTTCCTGCCACATCTGCAAAAAAATCCATTATATCGGCATTTCTGTGCGGCACAAAATACTGGTGGACTTCATCACTAAAACCAAAAAGAGATGATGATAATATGCTGAGCACAATCACCAAATTTATATTTTCTTTAAATCGTTGAGTTCTGAATGCTCTAAAAAAGAGAACTCCAAGGATGGCATGGGCAACAAAATGCAGGATTTTGTCTATATAAGGCAGGCTTGGAATATTTTCAGGGGAAGGATAAGAAGACTGAATAAAGATCAAAAGACAGTAAAGCAGTACGGGAAGCCAGTAATATATAAATTTTTTGCGGCCTGATAACTTCATATTACCTAAGTTGAGCGATTTTTTGCGAAGAAATGTGCCAAGATCTTGATGCAGCAAGGTTTGCGAAAAGCGTAGACATACCAATGGATATGTTGAGACTTTTCGCAAGTCCTTGATGCGCAAGAGATTGGTGCAGGTCGAGTAAAAAATCGCTCAATTTAGGTATTACCACCCGGTAGTCGGTCGTCTCTTCCCGAATAATACTTCACATGGCGAATTTTTTGTAACATGTTTTTTAAGTTTGCTGCACCATAAAGACTGAAAAGTCCGGCAACTGCCGTCCATTGCCTCCAGCTTCGCAAAGTCGGCGTGCTTACACTTCAGATCACACCATTTTATCCTGTGAGTAGTAATACCAGCGTTATCTGTTGTCATAAATCCTTATTATCTATTTCTGTAACTACTCACGTAGTCAGGCTAAAGCTGTTTAGACTGAAGGCTGAAGGGGTCATAAGAGCACAATTACCGTACTTTGGCGGAAATATCTGATTTTTGCACCAAACATGGCTTCAAAATGCGCTTTTTCCTAACAGTCTTCAGTCTTCAGCCTATCCCTGCTCTTTACCCATAAGTTATCTCTCCATTAGCAATTAACAGTTATCAATTGATTATTAACTATTATTATTGGCTTTTGGGGCATAAATATAAAAACATAAAACAAATAATCAATAATCAATTGCTAATAACTAATTGTTAATTAAGGATAAAAATATGTCTCAA
>JAUWQK010000269.1 GCA_030611115.1 Deltaproteobacteria bacterium | reverse complement strand
AAAAATGATCATGATAAGACAGTACTCCCGGGATAAATGGGAACAATACTGGAAAGAGAAACTGGGTATCAAAGGCTATTTCGATATCCGGGTCGAAGGGGTTCAAATATCATGATGCCACAACTTTTGAACGTTACCAATCTGTTAGCTTCGTATTGTTTTCTCAGGTGTATCGGGCCTGCATTATTCATATGCAGGCCCGATACTTTAAGATTATTCTATGTTTGCGCCGACAACAGCGGCCAGTTGCATCATGTTGATTGTCTGGCCTTCTTTCAGATTTGTAAAGTCAGTGACCTTGCCTGATTTGCTTTTGGATTTTGTATTTTTAAAGATCGGGAGTAATTTAGCATCAGCCACAATGAACTTGCCTACGTTTTCAGGCTTTGCATTTTCAGTCTTTGTCTGAAGTTTATTCGTTTTAATATAGTCCCATAATTTTTTGGTGATCTCTGTCCTAGGAAGTTTTGTTACTCCCAGGAGCTCTGCCAGCTCATTTTTCAACTTTACCGGTTTGCTCAATCCTTTTGCTTCTGCCATTTTCAACTCCTTCATTTTTAGGTTTAAATTATATCCGTGGTCGGATCTTCTGCCAATTTCATTTCTTTATCAGATAACGTTTTTCATGAGCAGTAGACCACAGCTGTTTGCGTAAATCAACACAGCGTTTTTCTTCTGCTCAATGAACTTGTTTTCCCGGGCTATATTTTGACCACCATGTTTTGTTGCCATTTTTATTGTATTTAGTACCCGAACATTATCTGTCAAAATTTGCCGTCTTTTAAACTTTACCTTCAGGCATTAGTTAGCTTGCTATTCCAGGGGAGTTCTCCAGGAGATGCATTTTTCCATTCTTCAATTATTCTCTGTGCTTCCGGAAAGTCTGCCTCAGAAACTCGAATTACGCCCCAACCATATTGAGATTGGAAAAGGCCATCATATGCAGTATCATGAAATGATCTTATTTCTGAATATATTCCATATTCCTCTAAAACCGATTTGATTACATTTGCTTCTGCTTCGTTCTCAGGTTTCATTAAATTCTTCATTGTTTGATTTTCCATGCTTTCTAAAGGATAACTCGTTCAATTTACTTACTGGAATGGAAGTTTCGTATAAGAGATCAGATTGCATATTTTGTTAAGATAAAACAAAGGAGGTATGACCATGAGACCGAAAGATTATGGCAGAAATCATAAAAAACGTAAAGAATATATTCATCAAAGCGGACTGTTATTAGCTGGAGTGGATGTTAGCAAGGCAAAGCATGATGTCTGTATAGGAGCTTTGGAAGGTGTGTCAGGTCCAGGATCGGGTTCAGGAATGCAAGAGACGGGCTTCAGGGACTTACATTAGTTACTGTTAACCAAAATATCAAAGCTCAAGTACTCTATCAACTTATAAACAAATGAATGTTTCCAACCCCTTTTCTCAGGCTAATGTCAAGTTATAATCACTAAGCAAGCCCTGACCCCATTTTCTATTCTATAATTTCCATGATTGTGCGTTTCTTTGCTTTGGCAGAAGCAGCATTTAATATGGTTCGTATGGCTTGAGCGTTTCGGCCCTGCTTTCCGATTA
>JAUWQK010000267.1 GCA_030611115.1 Deltaproteobacteria bacterium | reverse complement strand
GGAAGGGCTGAAGGATTTCAGTAGAAAGATAAAGGGATTTGAGACGGGCATTATTATGGGGCTTGAGAGCAAAACCTCATCCCCAATTCAGGTCCTGCGGGAAAAAACCGGATGTTGCAACGGTTTTGAGAATCTCTATATGGTCGGTGAAGGCAGCGGTTATTCCGGCGGTATCATATCAAGCGGATCGGACGGGATAAAAGCGGGAATGAATATTATTGAAAGTAATTCTCACTTTCTTCAAGAGTCGGAGATTCCCCGCAACTTGTTGCGGGGAGCTTCAATTACATGAAGAAAGCTTCAATAATGCAAGAAAGAATGTCGGTAATCGTAAATTAATATCTTAATAGACGGAAAATAATTCCGTATATATACATCAATATCGCGGAATTTATTTCGGTTTATTGACAGTGTTAGAATGATTTGAATAATCAGGAGATAATATGCCTATAGATAGACCATTAAAAAGGACACTAAGAAGATTTACTGATGGATCATATTCAAATTCAGGAAATTGGAAATATTTATTGCACCCGATGTATGTTAAAAATCCACAGCATTACATTCGTTCATTTTTACTTATACAAGAAGATTTACAGAAACTGTTTAAATATGTTGAGCCATCAGATCAGAATAAAGACACAATATCATTAAAAATACATGAGCTACTAGTCAGAACCTGCATCGAAATAGAAGCAAATTTTACTGCTATTCTTTTGGAAAATGAGTATTCTAATACAGAAAATATGAATATGGAAAAGGATTACTGCTTAATCGATTATTCCCACAAGCTATCATCATATAGAATTAAATTGCCAATTTGGATGGGGCAACACCATACTCGATCACCATTTGAAAAATGGAAAAATAAAAATATAGAAAATTGGCATGTATTAAGTTGGATGCACCAGTAAAAAGTCAGCCGGCCGATCTCCAGGAAAAACCGGCTGAAAACATAGATTCGGTAAATATCTTAGCCAGTTTACACAAATGTGTACACAATTGTTCTTTCACATAGAAACATAGACGAAAAACACACCGATATGCCCACTCCTGGATGAATTTTGGAGAGATCTTTGCGTTCCTGATCACTGTTGCCCTGAAGATGTTGATACCAACCGCCTTCAAGGTCGCACAGAAGCGCACAGCCTCCATACCCCTGACACGAAGGTTTTTAACGCCTGTTCTTCTGTCATACTCAGACATGGTTGCCTCCACACCTGCCCGCCACCGGTATTTGTCTTTGAATTCTTTGGTCTTCTCGTATGCCCTGCGCATGGCAATTCGCCGGACCTTGTCTTCATAGCGAAGATAATAGTGTTTTTCCCCTGCCTTGACAGGGCACTTGCCTTTTCCGGGACAACTATTGCAATGATCGATTTTAAATGCCGCTATATGTCTGTTTTTCTTGTGCTTTACACTTACAGGCGCATGACCCTCCGGACATGAAATTACTTCACCCTTTTCTGAAAAGGTGAAATCGGAAAGAGCTATGACATCCTCCTTCTGTGAGCCCATCGTGGGAGCAATAACCTCTGCTCTAAGCTCTTTTGCAGTCTCGCAGTTATCATCGCTGCCATAGAGGGAATCAGCAAGCAGTTCGTCAGGTAACAGGTTGTGCGCCGCTCATCTGCAGATTCAATGGCGGGAATCAGGGCGTTGGCATCGCTCTCACAGGCAGTCTGAACCTTGACATGGGTT
>JAUWQK010000196.1 GCA_030611115.1 Deltaproteobacteria bacterium | reverse complement strand
AAAAAAATTCACCTATATCCTATCATACCGAATTCATTAGGCATAAAATGAAAATTCCTATACTATGAACTTATATATTGTTATAGCTGTTTAGACTGAAGGCTATAGGCTGAAGGAAACAGATGATTCCTGAGGGTTATTCTCTATGTTTAGGACAAAAATTCCGGCCGCTTTAAGAAAATATTGGCTTCCGGGAGTCTTTTCCCTAAAAGTCTTCAGCCTTCAGCCTAACCACCTGGATCAGCTCTTTACTGCTGAAATACTTCATCAAAACATATTGAAGGTTTCTTCCGCGGCAGTATAAAATTATTCATTAAAGCATCATGTAAATCCGCCGCTGAATCTTCATCAAGCCACCAGTACCAGTAGGCACTGCTCTCATTGCCGTATTTGGAAAGTACGGTATCAGGAGTTCCGAACTTGTTCCAGTACAGAAGTCTGGTATAATCTATATTCCACAGAAGCACGTATGGAAAAGCATTATATATTATTTTATCCATCTCACGGTATATTTCATTACGTTTTTTTATATCAAAAATTCTTTTTTGCTTTTCAATCAGCCCGTCAACCCCGGCGTTTTTAAAACCTGTAATATTATTTCCGCCTTTTCTATCAGCCTCCCTTGAAGACCACATGCCCTCAGGATCTTTAAAAATACCGGAACTCCAGGCAGCCCACGTCATCTGAAAATTATACTCATCCATATCTCTTGCCCAGGCAGCCCAGTCTTTTTTGTCAATGACAAGTTCCATTCCTGTATTTTTGAGATCTTCAGAGTAAATTGCCAAAAATTTTTCTGAAGAAGAGCTTCTTGTTAAAAACTTAAAAGAAAATCTTTGTCCTTTTTTTTCAAGAAAACCATTAACCGGATTTACCACCCAGCCCGCCTGTCTGAGAAGATTCAGAGCTTTTTTTCTGTTCAGCTCAACAAGCTCGTTAGTGCACTGATTTTCTTTTGTATAAAGGTCTTCAAAATAGGATTTGTGGAGAAAATACTGATCGTACATCAAAAGACTGTTCATTTTTCTCCTGTCAAGAAGAAGCGCCATGGCCTTGCGTACTCTTAAATCATCAAAAGGCGGCTTCCTCATATTCATTGCAAATCCCTGGAATCCAACAGGGTTATAATTATAAATTTTCTGCTTTACTATCCGGTTTTTTAAAAAATTATCTCCTTTTGTCTCATTTATCCATATCCTGGAAGTATATACAGGATAAATATCAATCATGCCTTTTTTAAACGCCTCAAATGCATTTTCTCTCTCAGTAAAAAACTTGAATCTAATAGTTTGAAAGTTGCCGACCCCACGAGACCTTTTGAATTTTCTGTGCCACCAGTTCTCACGTCTCTTTAAGGTTATAAAAACTCCTTCATTTATCTTTCCGAGTCTATATGGCCCTGAAACCACAGGGAATTCAAAATTAATCTTGTTAAAATCCTTGCCTTCAAACACGTGTTTACATAAAATATGAAAACCGCCGACAGCGCCAAGGTTTTTCCAGTGAACATCCTTAGCTGCAAAACGTATGGTATATTTATCTATTACAACTGGTGATTCAAAACGTTCCATATCTACTTTATGCGGCCCCGTAAGGTTCCTGGGATCCATTATTACTTCATAAGTCCACTTGACATCATAAGCTGTTATCGGCCGGCCATCACTCCACCTTGCCTTTTTATCAATATAAAAGGTAAAAGTTTTTTTATCATCCGCTATCACCCATTTTTCAGCCAGCCCTGGTTCATATTCCAGGGTAACAGAATTAATGGATAATAATGTCTCATATAAAGCCCCAAAGATTTCTGCAGATAGAACATTATTGTCGATGTAATAATTCAGGCTTTTCGGATACTGGCCTGCAAAAATTGAAATCTCTCCCCCAGTCACAGCATCCTGGCTTGATAGAGGATCCGACCTGTCCGTCCATCCCTTTTTTGGAAACATCTCATCTGCAAAGGCAGATGTAGCTGTAACTGTAGCTGTCAAAAGTAGAAAAATAAAAAACAGTTTTTTTATCATTACCCTCTCATATCCTCTGACTACTAAAAGATGAACGTCCAACATCGAACATTGAACATCGAATTTTGAATAAGGTATTCTGCCAATTTATAAACTGGCGGAGCGAAGCGATTTCATTATTCGATGTTGGACGTTCGATGTTCGATGTTTATCTCTTCTTTCATCTTTTCCCGTTCAACGTTCATAAAACACCCTTTAAAACATCTATCATAGTAAAAACCGTTCCCTTCACGCCATCTCTTACCTTCTTATCCAGATATGAAATAGCATCAAGTGTTCCTTTTGCATAAACATCCCTGCCGTTGACATTGTGCGAAAAAACAAGGCGCACCGTATTGTCACTTGAAACAAGTGTATAAGTATGCCATCCGTGCCCTCCAAGATATTCTTCCGGAATACCCCATATATTCTTTTGTACTTCGGGATCACGTTCTTTTTTAATATCATCTTTAGAAAAAGGCGTCCCCAAATCATTAAAATATCCGATCATGGCCTTGGCTGTTCCACTGGTATCTGCTTTTCCTTTCTGGTGACTTTCCTTGATTTCAAGGGAATACCCTTTAAAAAGATCTGGAAATGTTTTTGCAGCATATTCCATCATTGCCTGAAATCCGACGATTTGCTTTGCCATATTTTGTGCTATTACTGCCGGGATGGATGATGAACAAACAGTATCTTCAAGGAGTTTCCTGTCGCCCCCTGTTGTCCCCATCACAAAGGGAAGGTTGTGTTTGCAGTAAAACGCGGCGTTTCTGTTTACAGATGAAGGATGAGTATAGTCCACACTGATAAAATAACTTTCCTTTTCTTTTATCTCAGCAATTGCTTTTTCAGATTCTTGCGGATGAATAAGACTGATAACCGTTGAATCTAAAGTATATTCCGCTTCTGTAATTTCGGGTCCGGTAAGCGCATATGGTATAAGTTCAAACATACTATCGTTCATGACATGTTTTGCCACATTCACTGCCATATTGCCGGGAATTCCGTTTACCATTACTTTTATTCGTTCCATTTAACACCTCCAATTATTGCGACCTGCGCGGTTAGCTTTTAGCCATTAGCTTTTGGATAAAACTGTTCAACATCCTCTTTTTTTCAATGCTAACGGCTAACCGCTAATGGCTAACCGCACAGGTTGCATTATTTACAACTGCTTTTATGCCCGGAAATTCTGCATCTTCAAAAGCTGAAAGATTATATTTCAAAGTTTTTACTGCTGCAGGGATATATTGTTCAAAATAAGATTTACCACTCATGCGTATCAAATTGCCAAATGCACCAAGTATCTGCAGATTTCTTGTCAGGGAACAATACCTGAAGCAATAGCGGAACTGCTC
>JAUWQK010000204.1 GCA_030611115.1 Deltaproteobacteria bacterium | reverse complement strand
TTTTATTGGTTTTTACAGACATGTGATTCACTCCTTTCTTTACATTAATATTGTTACCTTGTGAAATGGATATATACACTTTATAAAGAGGCACAGTTAATTAAAAGAATAGATAAAGAATAAGGTTAAAGAATAAGGTTTTTATTATTTTGAAATAATAAAAGATAAACTGATTATCTATTTAGCTCAGAAAACCCTTCCACTGCAAACTTTTGTTTGGTATAATATAGACAAACAATAGTTTGGAGGGTCAGAAGCTATGGCAAAACAAAAGCCTGTTAGCTTAATAACATTTCAAAATCATTTTAATACAGAGGAAGCCTGCCATGAACACTTATTTAACATGAAATGGCCTGATGGCTATAAATGCCCTAAGTGCGGCAAGGATGAAGCTTATATAACTAAAACCCGTAAACATCCTTTATATGAGTGCAAAGACTGCAGGCATCAAACAACGGTATTAGTAGGTACAATCTTTGAAAAAACCAGAACTGATCTTCGTAAATGGTTTTGGGCTATTTATTTAGTAGCCCATGACAAACGTGGAGTCTCAGCTAATTCTCTTTCTGAAAAAATAGAAGTCTGCTACCAAACTGCCTGGTTAATGCTTCATAAGATCCGTAAAGCTATGGGTGAACGAGATACTGATTACCTTTTATCCGGTATTGTTGAACTTGATGATTCTTTTTTCGGAACTCCAACCCAGGGTGGTAAACGAGGTCGAGGCACTGAAAAAGCTAAAGTGGTAATAGGAGTCTCTCTAAGCAATAAAGGTAACCCTCAATATATAAAGATGGAAGTAGTTCCTGACTTGAAAGGTACTACGTTAGTTGATTTTGCTCAACGGAATATTAAAGAAGGCTCTACTATATCAAGTGACATGTATCGTTCTTACAATGCTTTAGCTAATGAAAATTACCAGCATAATGCCAAAAGATTTGCCCCAAAAGAGAATCCAGATCATTTAAACTGGTTGCATACAATTGTTTCAAATGTTAAGGCATTAATTGGTGGAACTTTTCATGGCCTTGATTCAAAACATTTGCAAACTTATTTAAACGAGATTAGCTACAGATTTAACAGGCGTAAGTTTAAAAATGAGCTTTTCAACCGCGTTTTAAATTGTTGTGCATTAACTAAGTATTCACGCATAAATAAATTATCTCATCAAGGCTTAACTCTAATATAAGGACAGCAACACCTTACAGCATTTATTCCTGTAGAATAGCTTATGAATGCAGTCCTTATGCACTATCTTGTTGCTTTGTAACAACTTTGACAATAGTTGGCCGATATGTTATAATTACGCCATAAGGAGGTGTAACTCTAACATGTCGCCAGAAATAAAATATCATGCCGAAAAACTGCGTAATTTGCTGCTGGAAGAACGTATTGCTACCATGGAGCAGTTGAAGCAAAGCCTGGGCACTGATACTGACCTCACCGTCTTTCGCAAGCTCAAAGAGCTTTCTTACCATACAAGTTACTCTCATCAAGGACGCTATTATACTTTGGATGAAATTGCCCGTTTTGATGAATTGGGCTTGTGGTCCTATGAATCAGTCTGGTTTTCCAAACACGGGACACTGGTGCGCACTATTGAAGTACTGGTCGAAACATCACAGGCAGGCCATTTTGCTGCCGAATTGGACTGTATACTTAATGTCAACACCAAGGATGCCCTGCGTAAGCTTTTTGAGCAAAAACGTCTTTACCGTGAGCAGTACCAAAACCGTTGGCTATACTGCTCGAGCGACCCTCACCGTCAGCAGCAGCAATTGAAGCTGCGCTGGCTTAACGAGGAAGACCCCTTGGAGCAAGAACTTTTCCCTGAGGAACTCAAAGCGGCAATAGTCCTGTTTTTCGGCCTCCTTAATGAAAAACAGCGCCGTCTCTACGCTGGCCTTGAGGCTTTTAAATGGGGCCATGGCGGTGATCGCATGATCTCCAGGCTCTTGGGGATTGATGAGCAAACCGTAGCCCGGGGGCGACAAGAGTTACTGACTCAGGAGGTTGACTCCAACAGAATTCGCAAGCCGGGCGGTGGTCGCAAGCCGCTAAAAAAGGGGCACCAGAAATAATTGCACGTATTGAAGAGTTGCTCACATATGAAACAGCCGGGGATCCTGTAAGCGGTCTAAAATGGACCCGCAAGACCACCGAAAAGATTGCCGAAGAGCTGGGAAAACTAGGCATCCGGGTCAGCCCCAAAACTGTGGCCAAGCTTTTAAAAGAGATGGGCTTTTCACTGCGTGCCAATCAGAAGAAGCTGTCCAGGTCCTCGGTTTCATCGGAAAAGCGTAACGAACAGTTTATCTACATAGCTGAGCAGCGCCAGCGCTTTGCTGATAAAGGGGCCATAATCGTGAGTATTGATACCAAAAAAAAAGAGTTGGTTGGCAATTTTAAGAATGATGGGCAGGTATGGACCCGCCAGGCTGCTGCGGTTGATGATCACGACTTTCGTTCACAAGCCAAAGGGGTTGCCATCCCTTACGGTATCTATGACGTGCTGTCCAACCGTGGTTCGGTATTTATTGGCGTCTCATTTGATACTGCTGAGTTTGCTGTTGACTGCCTGGCCATGTGGTATGCTTGCGAAGGATGCCTGCATTATCCCAACACCAGCGAAGTACTTATCCTGGCAGACTCCGGTGGCAGTAATGGAAGCACAAGACGTACCTGGAAATATTGGTTGCAAAAAAGGTTCTGTAATGTTTTTGGGCTTACGGTAACGGTATGTCATTATCCACCGGGCACATCCAAGTGGAACCCTATTGAGCACCGGTTGTTCAGTCAGGTCAGTAAAAACTGGGCGGGGCGCCCCTTAGACAGTTACGAAACGGTTCTTAACTATATCGGGACAACTACTACAAAGACTGGTCTTAAGGTAAATTCATATCTTAATGTAGCTGAATATGAAAAGGGCCAAAAAATTAGCGATAAGCAAATGAAGGGACTTGCTCTTATGTTGCACTCTGTTCAACCAAAACAAAATTATACGCTGATACCACAGCCAGTCGAACTGAAAAAACAATATGAGGTCAGTTGTCAAAGAACTGGTAATACATATGGCGAATCACTGTCTGATCAAAATCGGGAAGTTATTTTTGCGTGATTACTAAGAAAACAATATTACCTGCACAGGCCTGCACAAAACGCTTACAAGGAAATGATAGTCGATTCCAGAGTCGGTGTGAACATATCTGAAGAAGAGCTTCTTCGCTTGGACAAGTTCATCAGC
>JAUWQK010000124.1 GCA_030611115.1 Deltaproteobacteria bacterium | reverse complement strand
TTTTCACCAGGGATAAAATGCCGTGCATGTCTCGCTCCTTACAAACTGAGTGGGTATGGTGCCGTTGCCAAAACCAGAGTGAACATATTTTGCTTTTTAAAAAAACTATCTAATACCTGCCCTGCCAGAGAAGCTTCATAGGAATTAGTGGGTGCGAAACTTGAGTTTGTAATATATAAAAATCATACTTTCATCAAAATTAAGCAACATTTAGCAAATATAACGTAAATGCACAAGCAACTATAGACTTTTATGGCCTTGCTCTATTCTTCCGTACTACTTTTTCCCCACAAAGGGTCATCACCAAAACGTTCAAACCACCATTCCTCATCTGAAAGATAATTTTTAACTTCTTTTTCACTAAAGGAGTATTTATAGGATTCACAATAATCAAGGATAGTTCTATATGCATTAATAATTCTGTCGGTCATTTCGGCACATTCTTCGTCTGGTGCATTACGCTTATCCGGATGCCATTTTTTGATGAGACTTCTATAGCCGGTTTTAATTTCATCCATTGTTGCCCGCTCCGGCAATTCCAGCAGTTTTCTTGCCTCATAAATTTTTTGATATTTTTTCATTAAATCAGCTATTTCCAGCGGAGGAATGCGCAACAAGCCTCTTCTCTCCAAACCTTATTGGCAATATAATCGCCAGCATGCTTATAAAAAAAGCTGTAAAAAAAGATCCGATTATCCATAACAACTGAAAATAAGACAGGTTCTCATTCCTTATACCTGACATAAAAATGGTGTAAACAGGACCTGCCTCAAGTACTAATACAGCTCCGATATATGCCGCAGAAATAATCATGAAAACAAGTCCACCAAAACCGGTAACAGTGTTTGCCGGGTTCTCGGAGTTAAAATCCGGATAAGCGGCTCCCAGACCTATTCCAAGTGAAACCACGCCAGGAGTCAAGAAAAAAAGAGTTATTATAGAAAGATACATCATAAAAGGAGTGACGTTTAAAAGCAAATTAGTCACAACTATCAGTATTTCGGATAGAATCAACAAAGGAAAAAGATATATAAAAAACTTAATCCGCAAAAAAGTCCTGATAGGAATGGGAGCTGATCGAACAATCCAGAAAGAGCTTCCCTCAATACTTATTGACGGAAAGGCAAAACGCGCCGTAACCGATATCAGGACAAAGGCGGCAAGGGCAACATTGAGAAACGAAAGCAGGTTTTGAAGATAAACGGTTTTCATGGGTGATTGTTCAATGGGAAGTACGGAAAAATTATAAACATAAATTACAATGAGCGCTCCTATAAGAAAAATCTGAGACCACTGTGCCTGGTCCCTTAAAAAAGTTTTTATCTCTTTTACTACAAAAGACTTTGTCGGACCGGACAAAAAAGAAAATAATTTGTTCAGCCGCTCTTTTTTATGCTGGAAAAGCCGCACCATTGATGCTTGTGATTTGGAAAATCCCTTGAAATAAATGGCCTTGGCGATCAGAATGCTTAAAAATACAAGAAAGGCGGCACAGCTCATTGATAAAGCAACATTAAACAGCGAACAACTTGCGTCTCCTGTAAGAGCAGCTTTAAGGCTGTCAAAAGCCCAGGTGCTTGGAAGTAAAGGATAAGACGGAGCACTTAAATTGTCCAGATAACTAAGAAGTGATGCAAAATTTTCAGGATTCACGAGTCTTTCCGGTCTTAAAAGGCGAAAAGTCATATAGATGATTACAAGCAAAGCAAGACCCAGAAACACAAAAACACTTCTAATACGGCTTGCCGGAAGAATAATAACAATCACCAAAACCATGATAGAGCTTAAAGCCGACGCAATAATGCATAATGGGAAAAGAGTCAGAATTATGTCTATATAAAAAAATGGGCCGGCCTTAAAGACTATTCCATAAGAAATAAAAACCGGAATAGTATAAACCACAACCATCCATGAACTATCAATTGTGCTTTCAATCCACTTTGCAAGAAAAATTTTTTCGCTGGGCACAGGCAAAGAATGAATAAGAGTAAGATCTTTGCTCATATATAAATTTGACAGAGACGTGAGAATGGAACTGAAAATTAAAAGAGAAAAAAAGATAAGCAGAATCATGGAAAGAAGCTTGTAAGCAAGTATATCACCAATGCCCTCCACTCTTTGGAAATACATAAGGACTCGATAACATATGGCAAAAATACCTGCCCAGAAGCTGATGCCTATGCCTGCAAAGATAATTAACCTTACACACCTGTCTTTTGCAAAGCCCTTGTTTCTAAAAGATAACAAGCGTGGATTTAATAGAATGGCTGCCTGTTTCATAAAGATATTTCTTCCTCTGTAAGCTGGAAAAAAACTTCTTCCAAATCAGCTTCTCCTATTTGTGCCGTATGTTTCAATTCATTAACTGTCCCTGTTGCAATCAGCTTCCCATTATTTATGATACCAATACGGTCACAGACATCTTCCGCCAGTCTCAGTGTATGGGTGGACATAAATATCGTTGTTCCTTTTTCGACAAGACTGCGGAACAATTTTTTCACCATCTTGATACCCCTTGGATCCAGTCCAACCATGGGCTCATCAACAACAATCAACGGGGGGTTATGCAGCAAAGCGGCTGACATTATAAGGCGCTGTTTCATGCCGTGTGAATAGGATTCTATTAATTCATGAGCACGGTCAATCAGAGAAAACATAGTTAGAATTTTTTCTGTGTTTTCTAAAAATGCTTCTTCACTTACTTCATAAAGATCTGCCGTAAATTTTAGAAACTCCATGCCTGTAAGTTTTTCATATAAAAAAGGTCTGTCAGGAATTAAGCCGATCTTCTTTTTTGCCTTTTCAGGCTCTTTTGCCATATTTATTCCGTCTATTATCACAGAACCTTCAGTAGGCGCCAGCAAACCGCCTATCATTTGTATGGTGGTTGTCTTGCCTGCTCCGTTTGGGCCGATAAATCCAAACAGCTCACCAGAAGATACAGACAGATTCAGCCTGTCAACAGCTTTAATATGGCCGAAATATTTAGAAAGATTTGTCAGATTTATCATTACAGACCTGCTCCAGAATATTTATCTTTACCTTCCCTATAACCTTAATTAAGTCGATTTGTTTATCAGGTTCTCCTCGTATAAAGCGGATATGAGTCACATCCGCAGGCATCTGCCCCATGAGAGCATCAACTGTAAGCCAGTCGCCAAGATAAAGAACATTCCATGCGTGATAATAAAATCGGCCGTTCATATAAACTAATCCGGTTTCTATCTGAGCTGGAATACCTGCGGCACGGGCCATGGCAGCCATCAGAACCGCGTGTTCGTTGCAGTCGCCCATTCTATTCCTCAGAGTTTCCAGAGCATTTGGAACTGAAAGAACAGGTCTTTTCTGTATATATTCATAAATCCAGCGCATAATTTTCTGAGCTTTTGCAAAAGAAGTGTCGTCCGGCAAAACGATTTCACTGACCTTGCCTTTTATTTCCGGATGGTCGGACTGGATAAATGGGGTTGGCCTCAAAAATCTCTTTTCGCTGCTCTCAGGGATTTCAATTATTTCAGAAATCTCTTCCTTATTTACAGTCAATATTCCATCCACCAGGCTCTGTCTTCCCCCGTTTAAAAAGAGATTATCGTCTATGCCTGATATTTTCAACTTCAGTAAATTAATTTTATCCCGCTGTTTTACAGGGACATCAGATACAACTGAAAAAAGCTCAGTTACATCCTGTTCAATGGGCAAATCCAGATCCTTAAGGGCTTCATCTTTACTGACTCTTATAAGCTTAATGCCCATAAAACCCTCTTCCGCTGCAACACTTCCATCCTCTCCAATCCAGGCTGTCATTGAGATTACCATAAAATCAACTGTAACCTTATCTGTATTTTGCTTTTTACCCATAACTTCCATGGACTCACTTCCATGCATTGTTATTTTAACAGACCTCAGCCCCATTGAGGCCGGATCAAACACAAAAAAAGTTCTGGCCTGATTCTTTTCAAGCCCGGATGCCCATGCTGCGTCCAATATTCCGGCTATCAGATAAAGATTATTTTCCACTAAAATTTCAAATTCCTGTTCACCAGCTTTAATAGCAAGCTTATTCCCTTCAACCTTACCACTTGCTTTGAAATTAAACATGCTTGACCTGAGATTGAACTGAAATGATGATAAGGAAAAATCGGAGTGCAGCTCGGCATTTGTATGGATAGAAATATCCTGCACCATGCCCATTGTATTGAGCCTCATGCAAGTAAACTCAAATAGATTAAATCCGTTTTCTTCGGGGGTAAAGCGGCGAAGGGAATATCCTATCTTTTTATCCTGTTGCAGGATATTCATCCAGGATTCTTTCTCAGATATTAACTTATTTTTCAAAGGTACTAAGGAAATTTTTTTGTGAAAAAAACCAAGGCTGAAGGCTAATAGAAACATAAAGAGCAAACCGCAGAATACAACTGCAATCCAAAGCGG
Organism: Deltaproteobacteria bacterium; assembly: GCA_030611115.1. Next base: position 543 of record JAUWQK010000124.1, on the reverse strand, counting down.
CTCAACTCTCTTAAAGTGGATTCTCATATGCAATCCGCAGATTAATTACACCAAAGGCTGAGCGTAGGCTTCAGGTGTGATATATTCAAAACAGGAAACTGTCTGAGCGCATTATAGATCGTTAAGAAAGAACTTTGCAGGATCTTGCAATTGTTTATTAAGAACTTGTTGAACTCTTACTGTTGTTTATAGTCAGAGCAGGTTCTTTCTTTACGATATGTTATGCGCGAGTTTTTCATGGTTTGAATATATCACACCTGAAGCTGAAGCGCACAAGAAGAACAAAATATACAGCCTTAATAAAACCCAGGTTGAGCGAGTTTTTACTCGACCTGCACCAATCTCTTGCGCATCAAGATCTTGGCACATTTCTTCGCAAAAAATCGCTCAACTTAGTTAACTGCAAAGTCCAATGTTCTGTCATTCCTGGGAAGGCAGTAATCCATAACCCATTGATTTCGCTTGATTCCCGCCTTCGCGGGAATGACGGTTCGGTCAATAGGATATTTCTTTAAAATTCATGGGGTTAGAAAGAACTATGGA
>JAUWQK010000162.1 GCA_030611115.1 Deltaproteobacteria bacterium | reverse complement strand
TAGTGTTCCCTGATGGCGTTGAGCGAGGGCAGCGTATGTATAACATCTCCAATAGCGCTCAATTTAACGATAAGTATTTTCATATGTTAATTAGTGCCTGTCCGAAAAGTATTTTTTTAATGCTGGCAATAGTTTCAGCGTATTTGTGAAAAAGCTATTAGCCATTAGCTGTTAGCTCTTAGCTGAATGTGTTATCTGTTTGATTTTTTTAAGCTAAAGGCTAACTGCCAATGGCTAACCGCACAGGTTGAAAAGTTTTACAGCATCATCATATACCATATCGACAGCAATGTTTTTCATGCACCTGTGGTCTATAGGACAGTCTGGTTTCAGGCAAGGGCTGCAAGGCACCGGCGTCCTTATAATCCGGCTTCTTGGACTACCAGGCCTGGTTGTTACATGGTCGGTAGAACCAAATATCGCAATCTGCGGAGTATCAAGGGCTGCCGCAACATGCATCAAACCTGAATCATTTGTAATAAAAAGTTGGCACCTCTCAATTAATGCCACAGCTTCACGAAGGCTGGTTTTGCCGCAAAAGTTGACGCAGCGGTTTCCCATTAATTCAGAGATATAGTGTCCCAGTGCCTTTTCGCCAGGTCCTCCGAATATAGCAATTCTGGCCCCGCTGTATTCCTGCAGCTTAACACTCAGTGCAGCATACCGTTCAGGAAACCACCGCTTTGCAGATCCAAAAACAGCACCGGGATTTATTCCGATAAGTCTGTCTTTTTCTGTAATACCGTGTTTCGCTAATATTTTTTCAGCATGTTTACGCTCTTCGTCTGTTACGACAAGAGTTAGTCGCCTGCCATCTGATTTTAGTGAAGCGCCTTCAAGAATTCCAAGATAGTAATCGATTTGATGTACCCTTTTCAGGGCCGGCGTTAGACGGATACAATGTGTGAGTAATAGATTCCTTGCATCGGTGTTATAGCCGAGTCTGTTTGGGATTCCTGCCAAAACAGCTATCAGGGCGGCTTCAAAAGCATTCTGAAAAAGGATTGCAAGATCGAACTTTTCTTTTCGCAGTTCCTTGCTCAACCGGGGTATGCCGGACAGGCCTTTATGTTTTCCCGCAGCATCGTAAATCAAGATATTATCAATATAAGGATTGTTGTAAAAAATTGGGGCAACCCAGGGTTTTGCGAGAAGGCTTATCTTTGCTTCAGGAAAATTTTTGCGCACAGCTCTGATTGCCGGTGTTGTTATTACAGCATCTCCGACCCAGTTGGTGGAACGGATTAGTATGCGCTTTATCTGTCTAAAACGAAGATCTTTCATTAGCCTGTATTAATTTTTTTATAAAGAGATTGAACTCATTGTCATAATTTTCAAATGATATCTTTATGCCGACAACCACAAGGTCAATTGGCCATGCGATTCTGTTTGCAATTCTGGCATAGTCTTTTTCCGTTGTAATAATAAAGTCGGTGTCAGATTCTTTTACTGATTGTAATATCATGTTAAGATCTATGTCCGTGTACCGGTGATGGTCTGCAAATTCTGAACAACCCGTTACCTTACACTTAAACCCTTTTACAGTATTGTAAAAATCTATATTTCTTGCAATACCTGAAAAAACAAATGCTGAGCGCCCACGCAAGAATTCAAAACCCTGTGCGCACGAATCTTCATAAATCGCTTGAGATGAAACAGCTCCGCCTTTGACGACTTTATATATATATGGAACATGTATGGCCTTAAAAACTGGTTTGCCCCTTGCACAACTTTTAAATTTGACGGAATTATACGTACTTTCCGGCTCTTTAGCGACATCCGACCTTGTTAGAATAAATGCATCACTACGCATCAGGGCTGAAAGCGGTTCCCTGAGTGTGCCTCTTGGTAAAAGCCGATGATTGCCGAAAGGACAAATACTGTCAAGCAGCACCAGGTCAATGTCACGCCTGAGCCGGAGGTGCTGGTAGGCATCGTCAAGCACAATAACGTCCGGCTTAAAACTGTTTAAAGCCGTCATGCCTGCATTAAACCGGTTTTTACCCACAACAACTGGTATGCCTTTCAGCCGGTTGGCCATCATAAACGGTTCATCACCTGATTCGTCAGCTTCCATGAATATTGTTTTTCCGTCACTGACAATTCCTCCGGTTTTTTCCGCAATCCCTTTATATCCCCTGCTGATTACTACTACTTTGCAACCTAAGCGTTTTACCAGCTCGGCAACATGAATAGTCATTGGAGTCTTGCCTGTGCCTCCAACTGTGATATTCCCAATTGATATTACTATACAGGGAAGTTTTTTCGACCTTAATACACCTCTATTATAAAAAGCTTCTCTTGTTTTAACGGCGCTGCCGTAAATAAGGGAAAGCACGAATAATAAAGACTCGAAAGAAATAAGACCGGCTTTCCTTTTACTGGTCATAATGCTTTCGATTTTTTTTAAAATATTGTTCATAAGTTATATATGTAACCGTTCACGGTTGTCGGTTCACAGTTCACAGTTTTTTCAATGAACTATGCACGATTGAGGCATTATGGATATTGATTTCAACTCTTGAATTAATTCTTTCGCATCTAAATCAGAAAATATATTAACCTCTCGTAAAATATAAATCTGTGTTTTCAGCTCCGCAACCTATCCTTGTGCAATATTTATAAACCTTCTGTTTTTTTCAACCGTGAACCGATAACTGTAAACTGTAAACGGTTACAACTTAGGTAAAACAAATCGGCTGGGAATGAGCGTATATATTTTGTAAGTGTTCACGGAACGTTGAAATTGGAAATTTGGCCTTCATGCTTTTGTACTGTTCTTCCCAATTTCTATTTTAATCTCTCCCAAATTTCTACTTTCCAATTTCAAGTTTCAAGCCGTGAACGGCTATTATTTATAAGTTATCGCTGCATCATTTGAATCCCATGATGCAAATTTTAACAAAAGCAACATTCCCGGAACAGCAATAAGGGTACAAAAAATGAAAAAATTTTCCCAGCCCAGACTTTTGGCAAAAAAACCGGTAGGAGCCGATGCCAGTACCCTTGGAACACCCATAAGGCTGCTGAGAAGAGCATATTGTGTTGCTGTAAATTTTTTATTTGTTATGCTGGCCATAAATGCAACATAAGCCGCCGTACCCATCCCGCTGCTAAGGTTCTCAAAGGCAATAACCGCCGACAAAGCAGAAATATTGTGGCCAATTCGTGCCAAAAGGGCAAAGCCCGCAGTTGATATTGCCTGAAGAAAACCAAAAATCCAGAGGCTGCGGTAAATCCCCTGTCGAAGCATTAATACGCCTCCGATCAAACTGCCTATTATGGTGGCCCAAAAACCGAACAGTTTGACGACCGCGCCTATTTCTGTTTTTGAAAAGCCTATGTCAAGGTAAAACGGCGTGGTCATGGCGCTTGCCATGGTATCGCCCATCTTGTAAAAAAGGATGAAGGCCAGTATCCACAAGGCTTTCTTTCGGCTGAAGTAATCTATCAGCGGATATAGAACCGCTTCTTTTAAGCTTTCAGGAGTTCCGGCAGCAATCTCGGGTTCTGAAGCAAAAAACGTCGTTAAAACACTTGGAAGCATACAGGCAGCCATTATCAGATAAACCGTGGAGAAACTGACGTGATCAGCCAAAATAAGACCGCCGCCGGAAGCCAGCAACATCCCTACCCTGTATCCGTTTATATAAAAAGAAGAACCAAGTCCCAGTTCCTCATCTGGAAGATCTTCTCTTCTGTAAGCATCCACAACAATATCCTGTGATGCACTAAAAAAGGTCACAAGTAATGCAGCAAATGCCACCATCCAGGGATGACCCCCGGGATCAGTCAGCCCCAGGCCTGCAATAGAAAAAATTAAAAATATCTGGGCTGTCAGAAGCCAGCCTCGTCTGCGTCCCAGAAAAGGCAGAGTGTAACGGTCCAGAAAAGGAGCCCACAGGAACTTCAGAGTATAGGGAAGGCCAACTAAGGCCATAAGCCCAATCACAGTTAGATCAACCCCTTCTTCCTTCATCCACGCCTGCAAGACAGTTATTGTCAGAAGAAGCGGCAGGCCGCAGCTAAAGCCCATAAGAAGCGCCACAATCATGCGACCGCTGCATATTACTTTTATAATACTCCGGCTTTTTGGTTGCACCCTTCCCCTTAAACCTAAATTGAGCTATTAGCAGTTAGCTATTAGCAGTTAGCACAATAATTTCAATATATTGATAGATGTCAACATTTCACCCAATGGGTGAAAA
>JAUWQK010000079.1 GCA_030611115.1 Deltaproteobacteria bacterium | reverse complement strand
ATTTCACGCATGACACGACATTAGGTTAACGTAGTTGATGAGGAATTTAACCGAGTTGAGGCATTTTGGAATTCGCCTTTTCTCGGTTATTATCGTTACAGACCATTTAATATATTTGGTGGGAATTTATGTTTAATAAGCTAAAAGGGGTTGAAAAGCGCTTTTTAGAGTTGGAAGAATTATTGGGTAATCCCAAGATAATTCAAGATCGGGATTTATACCAGAAGTATAGCCAGGAACATGCTGAACTTAACAAGATTGTATCAGTTTACAGGAATTACAAACAGATAATAGAAGATCTTGAGGACAGCAACGAATTGCTGAAGGATGCTGACCCTGAAATAAAAAATTTAGCCCGGGAAGAAGTTAACTCATTAAGTACTCAAAGGGAGAAGCGGGAAGAAGAGCTTAAAAAGCTGCTCATTCCCAAGGATCCGCTCGATGAAAAAAATGTATTAATTGAAATAAGAGCTGGGACAGGAGGAGAGGAGGCAAGCCTGTTTGCAAATGATCTGTTCAGAATGTACAGTAGATATGCTGAAAACAGATCCTGGAAGGTTGAGATCATGAATCATCATACAACAGGCGCAGGTGGTTTAAAAGAGATTGTAGCGATGATCCATGGTAAAGGAGCATTTAACCGTTTTAAATATGAGAGCGGTACTCATCGTGTCCAGCGTGTTCCCACAACCGAAACTCAAGGAAGAATACACACCTCTGCGGTTACAGTAGCGGTTTTGCCTGAAGCGGAAGAAGTTGAAGTCCATATTGATCCAAATGAAATTAAAGTTGATGTATATCGTTCAAGCGGACCAGGAGGTCAATCTGTAAATACTACCGATTCAGCCGTGCGTATTACTCATCTGCCAACAGGCCTTGTTGTTACTTGCCAGGATGAAAAGTCACAACTAAAAAACAAAAACAGGGCCATGAAGGTTTTGCGCGCCCGTCTTCTTGACAGTAAGATCAGAGAACAAAATGAAAAGAGGTCGGAAGAACGGAAAAGCCAGATAGGAAGCGGGGATAGAAGTGAAAGAATAAGAACATATAACTTTCCACAGGGCAGGGTTACAGACCATAGGATCGGACTTACCCTTTACAAACTGGAAAGTATTATGCAGGGAGATATAGATGATATAATAGACCAACTTACAACATTTTATCAAGCTCAGGCATTACAGAATGCAGAATCATCCAAAGTCCGAATTTCCTGAATGGACAATAATTAAACTCCTCGATTGGACTACTTCGTATTTTAAATCCCACAACATTGACAGTCCAAGATCAACCTCTGAAATACTTCTGGCGCATACATTAGACTTAAAAAGGATAGATTTGTATTTGCGCTATGATCAGCCGCTTACTATTGATGAACTTTTGCTGTTCAAAACATATATAAAAAGGCGGATTAACAGGGAACCGGTTGCATATATCGTGGGCACCAGGGAGTTTTGGTCCATGGATCTATCTGTGACAAAGGATGTACTGATTCCACGCCCTGAGACAGAATGCCTTGTTGAGTCAGCGCTTTCACTTCCGGAATTGGGTCCTGGGCCAAAGCGTATTTTAGAGCTTGGTACAGGTTCCGGCGCAATAACCCTGGCGCTTGCATCTGAAAGGCCGGAGTATATCTATTTTGCATCTGATAGTTCAGTTGAAGCTGTTAAACTGGCATTTATGAATGCAAAGCTCCATCATCTTGATGGAAAAATAAATTTTTTTGCCGGGGATTGGCTTGAGCCGTTAAAAAATACCGGGCAGTTGTTTGACATGATTATATCCAACCCTCCTTATATCAGGACGCTGTCCATACCTGAACTCCAGCCTGAGATATACAGATATGAGCCCATTAGGGGTCTTGACGGGGGAAAAGCCGGCTTGGACCCGATTAAAAAAATTATCTTCGAGGCTCATGCCTTCCTTGTACAAAAGGGAATACTTTTGCTGGAGACAGGACATGATCAAAAAGATCAGATCAAAAAAATTGTAGATGATTGTGGGAATTATGAAGATGTTGTCTTTAAAAAAGACTATTCCGGTTATGACAGAATGGTTTGTATGCTGAAGGCTGAAGGCTGAAGGCTGAAGGCTGAAGGCTGAAGGCTGAAGGCTGAAGGCTGAAGGCTGAAGGCTGAAGGAAGCTTCAGTCTATCCACCTGAGTAGTTACCAAGTTTTAAATAAAAAACTATTGCAGAGCATTATAATATTTGTTAATTAAAAAAGGTTTGTATATATAGCCGTGAACAATTAGTCACACGTCTTTGGACCTTTTTCCCGGTGCTCTGCATGGCGGAGTCGGAAACGGGGATGATGAAGGCGAATGAATAACCATTTAATAAGGGGAAAATTATGTCTTATATTACAATGAAGGAACTCCTTGAGGCAGGAGTACATTTCGGTCATCAGACAAAGCGCTGGAATCCCAAGATGAAACCTTATATCTTTGGGGCAAGGAACGGTATCTACATCATAGATCTTCAGAAAACCGTTCGTATGTTTAAAAATGTATATGACTTTATAGTCGATTTGGTTGCAAATGGCGAGTCAATTCTTTTTGTAGGAACCAAAAAGCAGGCGCGCGAATCTATTTATGAAGAGGCCAACAGATGCGAGATGTTCTATGTCCATAACAGATGGCTTGGCGGAATGCTTACAAATTTTCAGACAATAAAACAAAGTATCGACCGCCTTAATTATCTCAATAATATAATAAATGATGAATCAATTAACCTTTTCCCAAAAAAAGAGAGATTGAAACTTCAAAAGTCCCGGGTAAAACTTGACGACGTTCTTGGCGGAATCCGTTCCATGAATAAGCTTCCTGGTGCTATATTTGTTGTTGATCCCAAAAACGAGGCAATTGCAGTTCGTGAGGGAAAACGGCTGAACATTCCAATTATTGCCATTGTTGACACCAATTGTGATCCGGACGATATAGATTACATTATACCTGGCAATGATGATGCTATTCGGGCAATAAGACTGATTTCATCCAGAATTTCTCAAGCTTGTATTGAGGGAAAACAGCGCTTGTTGGAAAAACAGCAGGCTGAGGCCGATAAGGAGATAGAAGATGAAGCCGAAGGTTTACCGGTAGATTCAAAGTTAAAACCCGGTGAAAGAAAAGTTATTGCAGACGGTTCTGAGGGACCTGTCGTCGAGATAATTAGAAAAACAGCTCCCATAGCTTCTTCAGAAACCTCAGATGATAATAAAAGCGAAAAATCAGCAGAAACTACTGAAGCAAAGGATATAGGAGAATAATAATGACGGCAATAAGTGCTACAATGGTTAAACAGCTCCGTGAAAAGACCGGAGTAGGAATAATGGATTGTAAAGAAGCGCTTTCACAGAGCAATGGCGATATAGATAACGCAGTCGATTTTTTAAGAAAAAAAGGGTTGGCAACAGCGCAGAAGAGGGCCGGAAGAGCTATGAGCGAAGGATTAATCCAACCTTATATCCATATGGGCGGCAAGCTGGGAGTACTGGTTGAGATAAACAGTGAGACCGACTTTGTTGCAAAGAATGATGACTTTAAAGAATTTGCTAAAAATATAGCTATGCATATAGCGGCAACCAATCCTGTTGGAATCGCATCCGATGATGTGCCGGAGGAAGTTATAAATAAAGAAAAGGAAATATATCGTGCTCAGGCCATTGAATTGGGTAAACCCGAAAACGTGATAGACAAAATAGTTGAGGGAAAACTAAACAAGTTTTATAAGGATAACTGCCTGTTGAATCAGGCTTATGTACGTAATCCGGATTTGAATATATCGGATCTTTTAAATGATCTGATTGCAAAGATGGGCGAGAACATAACAATTAAACGTTTTGTAAGATTTCAGATAGGAGATTCTTAAGCCTTGACACTTCCACTATACAACAAGGTTTTGTTAAAATTGAGCGGTGAAGCTCTTATGGGCGATCAGACTTTTGGTATCAGTCCGGAAGTGATAAAATATGTGGCTGAAGAGGTCCGTTCGATATTTGATTTAGGGGTTCAGATAGCCATTGTTGTCGGCGGTGGTAATATTTTCAGAGGGATTGCCGCCAGTTCATTTGGAATGGATAGAACTTCTGCTGACCATATGGGTATGCTGGCAACAGTAATCAACAGCCTCGCATTGCAGGACGCACTTGAAAAGAAAGGTGTTCCGACCCGCACTCAGTCTGCAATATCGATGCATGAGGTGGCTGAACCTTATATTCTGCGTAAAGCTATTCGCCATCTTGAAAAAGGACGCGTCGTTATTTTTGCTGCAGGTACGGGGAATCCCTATTTTACCACAGATACTGCTGCGGTTTTAAGAGGTCAGGAGATTCATGCTGAGATTTTGCTGAAGGCCACCAAGGTTGCAGGCCTGTATGATTCAGATCCTGTTGTAAACAAGGACGCCAAGTTCATTAAAAAAATCACTTATATAGAAGTTTTGGAAAGACAGCTCAAAGTCATGGATATGACAGCTATCTCTCTGGCTATGGAGAATCAGCTTCCTCTTGTTATTTTTGATATTAAAAACAAGGGAAATCTCAGAAAGATAGTATGTGGAGAGGAGATCGGAACCAGGATAAACAATTGATGACTCGCTAAGATAAAAAAATCACCACGGAACAACACGGAGTTTCACTGAAAATTGTAAACAATGAGTAAGTGTAATTCCGTGAAAATCCGTGGTTAAATATTATCGAAAAGGTAAAATTATATGCTGGAATCCATATATAAAGAAACAAAAGAAAATATGGGCAAGTCAATTAAAGCCCTTAAAAAGGACTTAAATAAAGTCAGGACCGGTCGTGCTTCTCTTTCTTTGCTTGATGGAATACTTGTTGATTATTACGGCACCCGGACTCTCATTAACCAGATGGCCTCGCTATCAGTTCCGGAAAGTCGCCTTATTATAATACAGCCCTGGGATGTTACCGTAATAAAAAAGGTTGAAAAGGCGATATTGAAATCCGATCTGGGCCTTACTCCTTCAAACGATGGTAAGGTTATTCGCATATCCATTCCAGCGCTTACCGAAGAAAGACGTAAGGAACTTGTAAAAATCGTACGGAAAATTTGTGAAGACTATAAGGTGGCAGTACGCAATATCAGACGCGATTCAAACGAACTGATCAAAGGTTTAAAAAAGGATGGCGATATTTCGGAAGATGATGCTTTCAAAGCACAGGACCAGATCCAGAAGATAACGGATGAACAAATCAAGCTTATAAACGACGACATCTTTAAAGAAAAAGAGAAAGAAATCCTTGAATTTTAGTGAATCTTCCTCTGTTAATGCAGATATTGATCCAGCGAATCTCCCCTGTCATATTGCTATCATCATGGATGGTAATGGCCGTTGGGCAAAAAAGCGTATTTTAAATCGCATTGAAGGACATAAAAAGGGTGCTGATGTAGTTCGACTTATTGTTAGAACCTGTCGTGAAATAGGTATTTCCATCCTGACTTTATATGCTTTTTCCACTGAGAACTGGCAGAGGCCAAAGATCGAAGTCGCCGCTCTCATGAGCCTCCTGAAAAATTTCCTTGAGTCAGAGCAGAAAGAGATGCTGGATAATAATATCCGTCTCAATGCCATTGGACAGATAGAGAAGCTGCCGGAAGATGTTCAGCATGTCCTGCATAAGACAATGGCTCTGACAAAAGAAAATAACGGTTTGATGCTTAATCTTGCATTGAGCTATGGAGGGCGTGCCGAGATAGTCAGGATGGTCCGGGAAATAGCAATAAAAACAAAAGAAGGCAGGATTGATCCTGACTTAATAACGCCCGAACTCGTATCTGATTTTCTTTATACAAAAGGAATGCCCGATCCGGATCTGCTTATAAGAACCAGCGGTGAAATGCGCATAAGTAATTTTCTTCTTTGGCAAATTGCGTACACGGAGATTTTTATTACGGAAACCTTATGGCCCGACTTCGGCAAACAGGAGTTTTTGCAGATTCTGAAACACTATCAGCACCGTGAACGCAGATTTGGAAAAGTTTAGAACTCAATAAATAATTTAGGAATTGAGGAATTGAGGAATTGAGGGATTAAAATCAACAGAATACCTTCAATTCCTAAATTCCCTAATCCTCAATTAGCAATTAAGCGAAGCGAATTCCTAAATTTCCTAATCCCTAAATTCGCAATTAAGCGATATGCATTTAAAACGTTGGATTACAGGCATTGTATCCCTCCCCTTTCTTTTTTTGATGATTTACAAGGGGGGGCTTTTGTTCGCTATTTCAGTGAGCATAATATGCTTTTTGGCCCTGTGGGAATATTTTCGTATTGTTTTTAATACAAAAGGTAAAACAATATCGGGCATTATCTTGCTTCTGGCCACATTTGTTGGACCTGTCATTATATGGGCGGCTTATAAAAACGCATTAGATTTTATTATAATCATAGTTGCTTTTAATTTAATTATTTCCGGCCTGTTTACCCTTACACAGTTTAAATCCGATCCGTTCATACTTGAGAATTTTACAAAACAGGTTCTGGGGATTATTTATATTCCCCTATTACTTTCCTTTCTGATTCTGATCCGTAACGGAGCGGACGGAATGCTATGGATATTTTTCCTGTTATTTGTAGTTTTTGCCGGTGATATCGGCGCGTTTTATGCTGGTTCTTACCTGGGCAGGCACAAACTCTGCCCTTCAGTGAGCCCCAAAAAAACAATAGAGGGTTCAATTGGGGGGCTTTCTTCGAATTTGGTCGTCGGATTATTTTTTAAGTATTTTTTTCTTTCTCACTTACCATTGGGAGCAAGTATCCTTTTATTCCTCTTCATCGGTATCGCAGGCCAGGTGGGCGATTTGTTTGAATCAGCGCTAAAACGTTCCGCTGATATTAAGAATTCCGGTTCAATATTGCCGGGACATGGCGGCATCCTGGATCGTATAGATGCCCTTCTGTTTGCCGCTCCTGTGGCATATTTTTTTAAAGAATTTATATTTTTGTAGATCTTTAGCTTTATGAAAAATCTTTCAATACTCGGATCTACCGGATCCA